>JANNQE010000854.1:0-5435 GCA_031441625.1 Planctomycetia bacterium | reverse complement strand
GACAGAACCCGGCCTTTCAGGCCGAAGCAATTCCGCGGCGTCGAAGCCACCCCCGTGTGTCCAATTCCCCTTCGCCCCGTTTCCCTCTTCACCTCCATCTTCCGCCCTTGAGCGAATTCCCCCGCCCCGCCGGTCGATCACAGGTTTGTCCCGCCACTCCCGTTCCTGCCGGCCGAGACGATTCATCTGCGAAAGTAGGCAGGATCGGAACGGCAGATACGACCGGAAAGATTGAAGGGGTGGGGGGTTGGGAGTCGAAAAGTGTGGCGTGGCAAGACCGCTACACGGCGTAAACACGGTGACACGGGAAGAAACGGATCTACCCCATCTTCCCTTGCGAAAGGAGAACTCCGTTCTAGGGTTCGTTGTCGCGGCGGGTGAACTCCGCCCGGCACTCCACGCGAACAACGAACCCGCCGGCCATCGCGACCCGAGCCGCGGGCGATTCCACCCGCCGCCGACTCGCCCGCACCCCCTCCCCTCGGGTGGTGTCGGCCGACCGGCACGGGCGACCCGCGGGCGCGACCAGACTCCTTCTGAGGGGGCAGCCAGATGAAGCCGAAGAACTTGATCCTGATCGGGGTGGCGGTGGTGTGCGGGCTGGTGGCGGCCCTCCTGACCGCCCAGATGACGGCCGGGGCGGGCAAGAAGAAAGATCCCGTGGACATGGTGGAAGTGCCGGTGGCGGCCAAGGACATCCCCATCGGCACCAAGATGCCGCAGAAGGATCTGGAGACGTTCTTCGTGAAGAAGAACTTCCCCCGCGAGGCGGTGCCGCCGAGTGCCGTCCTGACGGTCGAGGAACTGAGCGACAAGCGGGCCATGCGGACCATCCGCCAGGGCGAAACGATCGGGTCGGCCGACGTGAACGCCAAAGGGTTCATCGACCCGCCGGACGGCACCGTGCTGATGACCGTGTCCATCAACCTCCAGCAGAGCGCGAGCGGGTTCGCCCTGCCGGGGTACAAGGTGATGCTGATCGCCACCAAGCACTCGCAGAAGAAGAACCTGGACGTGGTGTTCCCGATCTTCCTGGACGCCCTGATTCTGGCCGTGGACACGAGCACCACCGCCCCGCAAGCGGGCGGGCAGAACGGCCAGGGCGGGGCGGCCAAGGACGGCGGGGCGACGGCGGGCGGGTTTCAGACAGTCGGCATGATGTCGTTCGCCGTCACCCCGGAGCAGTCCATCCTGATGGCGATGGTGGCGGACGGCGGGGCCACCCTGCGGATCGGCCTGCCGAACCAGAAAGAGGAAGAGAAGCAGAAGATCATCGACGGGTACAAGCACCTGATCCCCACCCGCGAGGAGATCCTCAACATCATGGCCGACCGCTGGCCGGAGGACAAGAAGGGGAGCGACGAGGCGCCGAAAGTGGAGACGGTGAAGGTGTGGGTGCCGGGCGAGGCGGTGCCCGCCGGCACGCAACTGACGCAAGAAGTGCTGGACAAGAAGTTCAAGACGGTGGACTACCCGAAGGGGTTCGTGCTCGACGCGGCGGCCGGCGAGGAGAAAGACCTGCTCGACAAGTTCGCCCAGGCCGACCTGGTGCCCACCCTGATGGTGCCGAAGGCACACCTGGGGAAAGAGGCCCCGAAGAAGCCGGAGCCGATGATCATCCGCGAGGTGAAGCCGGGTGAGCCGCTGGTGCTGGCGGGGGCGAAGGCGGGCCAGAGCGACGACGCCGCCAGCCCGAAGGGGGACACCGACACGACCAAGGCCGACCCGAAGCCGAAGGAGTACGTGTACGTCGCCCTGAACACCCCGCAGGGCAAGAAGTACCAGAAGTTCGAGGTGAAGGACGACAAGAACGTGTACGTCGGCGACGTGACCGAGGACGAGTACCAGCAGCAACAAAGCGGCACGCCGAAGAAGCGCCAGCAGGACTGATGCCGGCCTCTGTGAGGCCGGTCGGAACCGGGGTCACAGACCCCGGCTACAGAAGCAGCAACCGCGGGTGACGGGCGGACGGACTCGCCCCCACCCCCTCCCGCCACCCGCGGCGGGAGACGACCGCCCCGCCCGGCCTCACCGCCCGGCGTACCCAGAACCGCGACGGGGATCGTGTCCCCGGACACTCTTGAGGGAGAGGTGAACGGATGCACCTGACTACGATTTTCCGCCGCCGTATGGTCGCGGGTTTGGCCGCTCTCGCCGGACTCCTCGGCGGCACGGCGGTCGCACAGCAGCCCATGCCCGTGCCGGCCCAGCCGCAGGCGGGCAAGACGGACGACACCAGCAGCATCAAGGTCGGCAAGCTGGGCGAGCTGATCGTCCCGGTGTCCGGCCTGGCCACCTTCGACCCGCAGGCCGCCCTCAAGCCGGAGGCGAGGCAGCGGATCACCGCCCTGGACGTGAGCAACGGCGACGTGCTCGACGCCAAGGCGAACGCCCCCGACCTGAAGACGGTGCAGTTGACCGGCAAGCTGGGCGGGGCGAGCAAGCTGACCATCACCTTCGCCGACCAGTCGAAGGCGGCGTACACGGTGATCGTCCAGCCGGACTACGAGCAGTTGAAGTTCGTGCTCAAGAAGGCGGTGCCGACGGCCAGCATCGACGTCATCCCCGGCGTGGGCAACGTCATCATCCTGAGCGGCACGGTGAGCCGCCCGGAGGAGGCGGACACGGCCATCCGCATCGCCAGTAGCGCGGTCGGCGGGCAGACGAGCAACGTCATCAACGCGCTGAACGTGGGCGGCTCGCAGCACGTGGCCATCGACGTGACGGTCGCCCAGGTGGACCGCACGGAGATCAAGGAGCGGGGGTTCGCGTTCGGCGTGTTCGGGCAGAACTTCCAGATCAGCAACGTGCTCGGCGGGCTGGCCAGCCTGCCGCAGGGCGGGGCGGGCGGGGGCAACCCGCTCCAGATCGCCAACGCGAACATCGCCTTCAGCATCGTCCCCGGCCAGTTCGTCGGGGCGCTGCGGGCGCTGCGGACGGAAGGGCTGGCGAAGTTCCTGAGCGAGCCGAAGCTGGTGACGATGAGCGGGCGGCCGGCCCTCCTGCGGGCGGGCGGGCGGCAGGCGGTGCTCGCCCCCACCGTCGGGTTGGGCGGGGCCGGGGCCATCCTGGAGCCGGTGGGCACCGAGCTGGAGGTGCTGCCCATCGTCCGGGGCGACGGGAAGATTTACCTGGAACTGAACCCGCGGATCACGTCGGTCAACAACGGCCGCGGGATCAACACCAGCAGCGGGTTCACGCCGGGGTTCAACGAGCAGCAGACCCGCACCAGTGTGGTGCTCGAGCCGGGCCAGACGTTCGCCATCGCCGGCCTGCTGGAAACGACCGTGCAGTCGAGTGCCGAGAAGCTTCCCTACCTGGGCGACCTGCCCCTCCTCGGGGCGGCTTTCAGCAGCGTGCGGCACGAGGAGCGGGAGACGGAACTGCTCATCCTCGTCACCCCGCGGCTGCAAGAGGCGATGAACTGCAACCAGGTGGGCGGGCGGGTTCCCGGCAAGGAGACCCGCACCCCGGACGATTATGAGCTATTCCTTGAGGGGCTGGTGGAAGCCCCCCGCGGGCAGCGAAAGGTGTGGAACGGTCGGCACTCGGGTTACAACACGGCGTGGAAGTGCAACCCGGCCGGCTTCCCGTGTGTGGGCAACGTGTGCGGGCAGGGCGGCACCTGTGCCCCCGCGGGCAGCACCGGACTCGGGGTGGCCACCCCCACCCTGCTGAGGGCACCGGCCCCCCTGCTCATCGACGCCGCCCCCATCGGCCCCGTCTCCGGGATCGCCCCGGTGACGCCGGTGGTGCCCAGCGGGGCGGTCATCCCGAGCGGCGGGTACGCCCCACTCGCCACGCCGGCGACCACCTGGACGAAGCCGGGCGGGAAGTGAATCTCAAGGAGCGGCCGGGCTTGACCCGGCCGCGCCCTGACGAGCGGCGACAGCCGGGACCAGCCCGGCCGCTCTCGGGAATGAGCAGCAACCACGGGGGGCGGGTCGAACGCGACCCGCCCGCCTCGCACCGACTCGACATGCACCCCGCGCGACATCCGACCTCGGTGGCAGACCATGCAACGCATCGCGATCGTTGACCCGACCGACTCCAGCCGCGAGTCCCTCCGCACCCTGTTGCTCGGGGTCGATTTCGTTTGGCTGGAAGCCGAGTGTACGCGGTACGAGTACTTCTTCGACGTCATCCAGGGGTCGATGCCCGACCTGGCCGTCGTGTCGCTCGACGCGGACAAGGGCAAGGCACTTCAGATGATCGGCGAGCTGTCCATCGAGCACCCGAAGCTGCCCATCCTCACCATCAGCCAAGACCACCAGGCGCTGTTGCAGTCCCTTCAGAAAGGGGCCAAATACTTCCTCACGCACCCGGTCGGTCTGGAAGACATGCTCACCGCCCTGCGGCGGGCGGTGGGCGAGTACGGCGGCACCGGGAACGTGAACGGCGAGCAGCAGTCGGGCGGAATGCCCAACCGCCACCAGCAGGCCGCCGGGCAGATCATCGCCGTCCTCGGCTCCCGCGGGGGCGTGGGCACCACCAGCATCGCCGTGAATTTGGCCGCCACCCTGGCCGCCGCCCTGCCCGACGACCCGGGTGCCGGCGTCGCCCTGGTGGACCTGGACCTGGCCCTCGGCGACGCCGACATCGCCATCGAGGTGAACGGCATGGAGAACATCTCCATCGCCGACCTGGCCCGCAACATCGAACGCCTGGACATGAGCTTCCTCCGCCGCGCGCTCGTCCGGCACGACGCCAGCCGCGTGTCCATCCTGCGGCACCCGCTGGAAATCCAGGACGTGGGCGTGCTGCACGAGGGGCACGTCGAGCGGGTCATCAACCTGCTCAAGATCAGCTACTCGCACCTGGTGCTCGACCTGAGCAAGTCCGTCCTGCCGACCGACCTGATGGCCATGCGGATGGCCGACACCATTCTGCTGACGGCGCAGTTGGAGCTGAGCAGCCTGCGGAACGTGGTGCGGCTGCTGCACCTGCTCGGGCAGGAGGGCGGGCTGACGGAGAAGGTCCGCATCCTGGTGAACAAGGTGGGGTCGGGGGCGGTGGAAGAGGGCATCAGCCTGAAGAAGGCGGAAGAGGTGATCGGCAAGCCCATCTTCTGGCAGATCCCGGACGACGCCAAGGCGGTCATCGCCGCGCGGGTGGCGGGCGAGCCGCTGGTGCGGCACAACCCGAAGAGCCGGGCACAAGTGGCGCTGTTCGGGCTGGCCCAGGCGCTGGCCGGCCGCACCGCCCCGCCCGAGCCGAAGTCGAAGGCCGGGTGGAGTCTGTTCGGCAAGAAGTAACAGGAGTTCGGCTGGAACCGCCGGCGTGAGCCGGCCGGGTGGACTCACCCAGCCGCCTGACGGCGGCGGTTCCAGGGAGTTCGGTCGCGTCGGCACACCAGAGAAGAGGCACCCCGAATGTCCCGGTTGCAGCAAGGCATCTCGAAGCTGAACAGCCTGAGCGCGCAGGGCAGCAACGGC
>JANNQE010000853.1:0-9853 GCA_031441625.1 Planctomycetia bacterium | reverse complement strand
AGCGTGAGCGACCGGAGTTCGGATAGCTCCGGTCGCTCACGCTCCCGGCGCGCCAGAAATTCGGAAATGATGTCCGCCGCGGTCGTGTGAATCGCATTGAAGTGGTAGACAGCAACCCTGGTGACCCAGGAAGCGGGGTCGCCACGCTCACGGGCCGCGGGGCAACCCGCGGCCCGATTTCGTTTCACGAGCCGCGACCGCGAGCGAGCGGTTCATGTAGACCCGCCGGCCTCAGGGCCGGCGGGTCGTCGCGGCGGTTGACAGGGCGTCGCTCACCGACTCTCCGCACGGCGGATTGCGTCCCCCGCTCGACCCGCCCTACGAAGCCCGGTCGCCATTCGGCCACACACGCCCCGATTCGGGCGAGCGGAGGTAGCTGGTCACTTCCTCCACGCACAGCGCGAGCCGCTCGTGCGCCGAGTCGCACTCCGCTGGTCACTTCCTCCACGCACAGCGCGAGCCGCTCGTGCGCCGAGTCGCACTCCGCCAAGAGCGCGTCGCCGTAGATGTTCACCCCTTCACCATCGTCAATGGGCAAGCCGTCCGCGGCATCGACCGGCCTGCTACGGATCTCTGCCACCGCCTGTTCAAGTACCAGCAGCAGGGCGAACTCTTCGGGGCTGCCGAGTCGAAGCGTCCGGATGCCCAGCAGCAACGGCCGTGGTTTGGAGTCCGCCTCCGGATCTCGCATGTCGTGAACGGGGAGACGAACTGTTCGCCGCTTTCCCCGTTCGTCAGTCCCGGTCAATTCGAGTGAGCCGCCGTCCATCTCCATGCCGGCGTCATCGATCCGCAGTCGCTTCGGGGTCGGTTCCAGCTTGACGAGGAGCCAGTTGAACATTGATTGCCTCGCGTAAATGCGAACGGCGAGCGCGTCGAGGTACGACGCGCTCGCCGTTCGCTCGCGGCGACTGAATCACAGCCCGGCCGGTTTGCCGTCGGGCTGGCTGGCGGCCGCGTTCATCTCCTCGTCGATCTGCTTCGTGGCGGCGCTCTCCCGCTTCGCCTGCCACCACGCCCACGCGATGCCGGTCGCCGCGATGACGATGACCGCCGCTCCGATCCGCCAGTCGCCGGTGCCGTCCTTTACGTTATGCTGGATGACGAGCGGCAGGGCCAGCAGGCTCACCATGTTCATCACTTTAATCAGCGGGTTGATGGCCGGCCCCGCGGTGTCCTTCAGCGGGTCGCCGACGGTGTCGCCGGTCACGCTCGCCTTGTGCTTCTCGCTCCCCTTGCCGGTGTTCCGCTCCAGGTCCTTCGGCTCGTCCTCGATCATCTTCTTGGCGTTGTCCCACGCCCCGCCGGCGTTGCTCATGAACACCGCCAGCAGTTGCCCGACCAGGATCATGCCGGCCAGGAAGCCGCCGAGGGCATACGGCCCGAGCAGGAATCCGACCACCAGCGGGGTGCCGATGGCGAGCAACCCCGGACCCACCAGTTCCTTTTGCGCCGTGGCCGTGCAGATGTCCACCACGCGGCCGTAGTCGGGCTTCTTCCGGCTGGCCCAGATGTCCGGGTCGCGGAACTGCTTGCGGCACTCGTTCACGATCAGGTACGCCGCCCGCCCGACCGCCCGGATGGTGAAACTGCTGAACAGCAGCGGCACCGCCCCGCCGATCAACATGCCGATGAACACATACGGGTCGGCGACGGTCAAGTTCGCGGAACCGCGCTTGAAGTCGTCCACCGTCAGTTGGCCGATCTTCTCTTCCGCCCCCGTCACCAGCACCGCGATGAAACTGGCGAACAGGCTCACACTGGCGATCACCGCCGAGCCGATGGCGATGCCCTTCGTGATGGCCTTCGTGGTGTTCCCCACGGCGTCCAGGTCGGTCAGGATTTGGCGGGTCTTCTTCACCTCGTCGTCGGGCATCCGCTCCGGGTGGTCGGCTGGCAACTGGCGGCCGAAGTCGTCGCGGTTGAAGGCCATTTCGCCCACCCCGTTCGCGTTGTCGGCGATGGGGCCGAACACGTCCATGCTGATGGTGTCGCCGGTGAGCGCCAACATGCCCACGCCGGTCATGGCCACGCCGAAGGCGATGAACAGCAGGTTCTGCGTGTTCGTGTACACCATCACCGCGCCGAGCAACGCCCCGCTGATGATGAGCACGGCCCACACGCTGCTCTCGTACCCCAGGGCCAGCCCCGAAATGATGTTCGTGGCGTGCCCGGTGCGGCAGCTCTTCACCACCTCCTTGACCGGGGAATAGTCGGTGCTCGTCCAGTACTCGGTGCAGCGGTTCAGCGCCACCGCCAGCACCAGCCCGATGAGGCAGCAGATGACGGCGTTCCAGTCCACGCCCACCGGCAGTGGGGAGTAGTGCCGCTGGGCGATGGTCAGAACCGTGTCCTGTTCTTGCGGGCCGCGGCGGACTTCGGTGTTCGCCAGGTTGGTCCGCTCGTCGGCCCCCAGTGCATTCCACTTCTCCCGCACCTCGCCGCGGGCGGCGGTCAGCAGCGGCTCGTTCTGGGTTCGGAAGGCGGGGTCGGGGTGGCCGGTCGGGTCGTATTTCACGCCGTCGATGTCGCCCGGCAGGCCGAGTTGCTTCCTCACTTCCGGTTCGTGGTACATGCCGCGGTCGATGGCAATGCTCACCACATACGTCGCGTCATACCGCAGGTACACGAACCCGACGGCGACGAACCCGACGGCCGACAGGAGGGCCGACCGCCAGAACCCCCAGTTGATGCTCTTCATCGCCGTCGTCGCGTTTCCGGTGGTCATGCCGCGGCCGACCAGCGCGGTGCTGATCATGCTGCTCACCACCCCCACCGCCATGATCAGCAGGGGGATGATCATCCCCTTGTACCCGAACGCGGCGTTTCCCAGCATGACCGCCGCCACCATCGTGACGGCGTAGCTCTCGAACACGTCGGCCGCCATGCCGGCGCAGTCGCCCACGTTGTCGCCCACGTTGTCGGCGATGGTGGCGGCGTTCCGCGGGTCGTCTTCCGGGATGTCCTTCTCGATCTTGCCGACGAGGTCAGCCCCCACGTCCGCCGCCTTCGTGTAAATGCCCCCGCCGACCCGCATGAACAGGGCCAGCAGGCTGCCGCCGAAGCCGAACCCGAGCAGCGGCTCGGCGGCCACCTGCCCGAACACGAGCATGATGAGCGTGCCGCCGAGCAGCCCCAGACCGCAGGTGAACATGCCGGTGACGGTGCCGCAGCGGTACGCCAGCCGCATGGCCGTGCCGAAGCTCGTGCGCGCCGCCTGGGCCACCCGCAGGTTGCCGGCCGTCGCCAGCCGCATGCCGATGAACCCGACGCTCGCGCTGAAGAGTGCGCCCACCAGGAACGCCACCCCGCGGCCGACCGTCACGGCGATCCGCTCGGTGTTCGTCTCGCCCGCCCCGGCGAGCTGCCACGGCCACTTGGCCACCACGATCAGGGACACCAGCACCACCAGCAGTACGGCCACCACCCGGAACTGCCGCTTCAGGTAGGCGTCCGCCCCCTGACGCACCGCCAGCGCCACCGCTTGCATGGCACTCGTGCCGGTGCCGGCCGTGTACACCTGCTTGGCCAGCCAGTAGGCGTACCCCAACCCGGCCAGGGCGATCAGCACGCACAGCAGCAGTCCGCCCTTCTCCCCCCACCCGTAGGTCGGGCTGGTGAGGAACTCGAACGGCTGCCAACTGTGGGCCGCCGGGCTTTCCGGGCCGGCCCCGAACATGGCGAGCGTGCCGACGGCGGCCACCAGTGCCAGCCACGGGAACCGCCGCTTCTTCCGTGAGCGGCCGGGGGCGAGAGGTTGGTCAGGCGTCATGGGTGCGATGAAGTCCTTGTCGGGAGGGCCAACGGACGCAAGCGCCCCGGGGCGTACCCCGGCCGCGGCGAGCGGGCGGTGGGAGGGAGAGGTGGTCGCCGAGGCGACCCCGCCGGCTCGTGCGTGCGCGCGTCCCGGTGCGAGCGGGAAGGGGTTCCCCGACCGGGAGGAGTGTTAAAGGTAGGTGAGGACGACGGGGGCGGCTACGGGGTGCGTCCGGGTGAACGGCGCGACGTGAGTCCGCCGACGTGGCAGAAATATTTTTGAATCCTCTGTCCCGGATCGGCGGGCGCTACGGGTGGAATGGTGACAGGCGATCCCCCACCCACCCGGAAGCCGACCGATGACCCGCTTCACCAGCCGCCTCGAACTCTTCGCCCTCGAAGGCCGCGACATGCCGAGCGTCGCCGCCCCACCTTTGGCCGTCCTGAAAAAACTCGACCTGCCGACCCTCGCCCCCATCACCCTGACCGCCGCCCCGACCCCGGCCGACCAGGCCCGCGGGGTGGTGGCCGCCGGCAAGGTGATGAACCAGACCCTCGCCGCCTTCCCCGCCCAGAAGCCCACCCCGGTGAGCGGGCCGGTGTCCGTTGCGGCCAACCCGGCCGCCCGCATCACCCCCACGCCCCAACCGCTGCTGGTCGGCCCCGGTGGGGTGGCGGTCGGGCCGAAGGCGAACGTGCAGCGGGAGATGTTCGGCATCACCGCCCCGGCCCCGGCCGCCAGCCCGCTGCCCCTCAAAACTGGCACCCTGCCGACCGCCGGCACCAAGACCACCCTCACCGCCGGGGCCGATGCGTTCAAGGCGTGGACGATTGCGAACGGCGAGATGCGGCCGGTCAGCCGCACCGCCCAGCAGTCGGACGGCGAGACGGGGTCGGCCGAGACCGCCACCCAACCGACGGGCGACGGCGGGGCGGAGAAGACCACCTCCCAAAAGGCCTGGGACGCGGCGGGAAGTTTCCTCTCCGACGCGTCCGACTTCGCCTCGGCAATCGTGGATAGCGGGCTGGTCACGACCGCCGGAAAGATGGCTTCGACGGTCGGCGGGATTTTCAGCAGCCTCCTGAGCGCGGTGACTGTCTTGGGGGAGGCGAACATCGATCCGGTCGAAGGCGTCAACGGGGTGAATGCCGCCTTCGGGTACAAGGAGTGCAAGGAACGCGAGTTGGCGACGCTCGGCGCGAAATCACTGCAAGTGTGCCTGGAAGAGCGCAAAAAGAATGCCCTTCGCCCCGACCCGATGAGCGACGGCCCGATCCGCGGGGCGGCCGGGCAGAACCCGACGCCGGACTCGAACCCGCTCCGCGGTCTACTCGTCCAGCCGGTGCCGGGTGAGACGATGTGGCAGAAGCTCGACCCGACGCTCGGGCGGGCGCTGATGGCCGACTCGATGGCCGCCGGGCAGGGGACGAAGATCAACCCGGCCCGCGGGGATGGGAACGTGGACGTGCGCGGCCCGGCCCCGGTGCGGGACGGGGTGGACTGCCCGCCGGAGCAGGCGGGGAACGGGGTCGGCACCCCCGGCCGCCCGTCGGCGTGATAGGTGGGTGCGGGCCGTTCGTGGTGGGCGTAGGGACTGCCCTCGCCTACTTCACCCCCAGGCTCTTCAGCTTGTTCTTGGCGTTCGCGGCGGCCTTCCCCTTACTCGCCTTGATGAGTTGCTTCAACACCCCCACGCCGAACTCCTTCTCCTGCCCGGTGTGCTCGGCGAAGTGGAACCCGACGTAGAACAGGTCGTCGGCGTCCAGCCACTTGGCCTTGCCCACCGAATCCAGCGTCTTCGCCGCTTCCATGCCCACGGCCGTGCTGAAGTTCCGCAGGCACAGGTCGCTCGCCCGCGCGTCGGCCGCCACGTTCTTCGCGCTCAGCTTCAGCCCGACCGTCGCCAGCTCGAACCGCACGTCGAACCCGACCGACGGGTCGCGGGCGAGCAGCTTCAGGTATTGCAGCGCCGTCTCGTAGTCCTTCTTCTTCCGCCGGGCGACGGCCCGCTCGAACAGTTCCTCCCGCAGCGCCGGGGCGTCGGCCTCTCTCAGCAGGAAGACGAGCGGGTCGGTGCAGTGGTCGTCGGCCTCCAGGAACTTGCACGCCCGCGCCAGCACGTCGGTGCGGAGCTTGCCCGTCACCACTTTGGCGAACGGGGCGATCAGCTTGACCAGCGCCCACAGTTCGTCTTGTGCGTCCGACGCCAGCACCGTCTTCACCAGCGCCTGCCGGCCGTGGTCGAGGGCGGCCAGCTTGCCGCGGACCAGGTCGCGGAAGTTGCGATCCGGGTGGCCGAGTTGCTCCATCAGCCCGGCGGCCACCTCGGGCGTGTCGCGGTCGCCGATCTTCTCCACCGCCAGCCGCCGCGGGGCGAGGTCGGGCGCTTTCAGCAGCGCCAGCCAGTCGTCGAGCTGCTTGTCGGTCGCGGTCATCCGGGTGAGCAGCACGAGGGCGGGGGCGGCCACCTGGAAGTCGCGGTCCACGGCCGACGCGAACAGCCGCTTCCACTGCTCGGCCGTCGGCTTCTGCACCCACCCGCCGACGGCGTTCATGGCCGCCGCCCGCACGTCGTGGCTGTACCCCGGTGCGGTGCGGTCCCACAGCACGTCGGCGGCGGACGGGTCGTTCAGCGCCGCCAGCAGTTTCACCACCGGCCCTTCGGCGCTCGCGGGCAGCTTGTTCTTCTTGTCTTTCGCCACGGCGATCAGTTCCGTCACCAGTTCCTTCTTGCGGTCGGCGGGCATGGTCGGCAGTCGGCTGATGATGGCGTTGGCGGCGGCGACGGCCACCTGCGGGTCGCGGTCGAGCAGCACGCCCACGCCCACGTCGGCCCCGGTGGCGCTGTCGGAGGTGAGCGCCGCGGCGATGTACTTCCGCACGCCCGGCACCACGTGGTGCAGCAACTCTTGTAGCCTCTTCACCCCGTCGGCCCCGAGCTTGGCGGCGGACTCGGCGGCGATGCGGGCTTCGTCGCCCCCACCTCGGATACGGTCGATCAGCACCGGCAGGGATTTGGCGATCTTCAGTTTACCGGCGGCGCGGAGGGCGTACAGCCGCACGGTCGGGTCGTCGTCGTCGAGCCGGGCGACGATCTCGGCGTTCGCGTCGGCGTCCTTCACCCCCAGTTCGCCGCACACCAGCACGGCGGCGGCGCGGAGGTCGGCCGGCTGGTCGGCGTGCAGCAGGCGGACGAGTTTCTTGGCGGGGATGTCCATCTCGGCGGCTCGCAGGGCGGTGGGGAAAGGATAGGGAAGTGTGAACAGACCTCACCCCCGTCCACTCGCAACACCACCGTCAGTACATGCGGAACACCGCGTACATGCAACTGAAGAACACCGGCCGCGGCGGGTTGGCCGCCCGCACCACCCGGCCGAACGCCGCGATCGTTCGGGCCAGCAGGTAGTGCAGCACGCTACCGGGATCGAGCACCGCCTGATCTGGGTGCTGGCGTCGGAGGTCTCCCGCCTCCGGGAAGGTGCCGGCCTCGAACTCGACTAGTGGGCCGCTGTAGGAGCCTTCTTCTCTCGGTTCGAAAGGGGCCGGCACCGACTCCCTCGACAAATGGACCTTTCCGTTCCAGTTCAGGTCCGGGCGGATGCGAAGCCAGAGCGATTGGCATTCGGGGTGATTCCCGGCCGCTTCGAGTGCCGGCCGGAAGGCGTCTGCGAGGCGGGTCGCGTATGCGGCGAACGGCAGGGCATCGACGGCCACGGCAGCAGCTTCCCCGGCGAACGTGACGCAGTCCTTGCGATACGCCGTCTCCAGTTCGTCGTACCGCCCGTTTTTCACCCACGGCCACATGGCGAACAAGTGCCGTTGGGTCAGCCTACCCCACGACTGCCCCCGCCACGAGGCCCTGTCGCTGTTCCACGGGTCGTGGAATTCGGTGTCCCAGTCGATGTCCGGCACCGCCGCCTCGAACTCCGCCCGGTACGCCGGCAGTTTGGCGATCTCGGCCACGGTGCGGTAACTCGGCGGATTCACCTGCCGGGCGGAGTTCAGGGCCAGCCGCTTGAGCCGCCGCAGGAACGGCCACCGTAGCACCTCGTCCCACGTCTCCAGGTCGAAGCTGGTGGACGACAGGTTCAGTTCCTCCACCCCGGCGAGGTTGGGCGACGCCCCGAGTGCGCGGGCGGTCGCCAGGCCCATCCCGCGGCGGTTCTCCCCGTCGCCGGCGTGGGACAGGTCGAGCGACTTCAGGTTCCGCAGGTGCGGCGAATCGGCCATGGCCGCCAGCACCTCCCGCGTCGGCCCCCGCCACATACCGTCCACGTTCACCACCAGCCGTTCCAGCTTCGCCCGGTGCGGCGACCGCAGCCCTTCGGCAATGATGTCGTCGGGCACGGTGTTCCCGTTGCGGTCATGGAACAGGACGAGGGTGCGGAGGTTGACGAGGTGTGGCGAGGCGAGCATCTGGCGGATCAGTTCGTCGTCGAAGGAGTACAGCCCCCAGAACTCCAGCCCGGTGAGTTGGGCGAACCGCGGCAGGGCCTCGATCACCCCGGACAGGTCACAGAACTGCCCGACATCACGGATGTGGCGAACGGGTGCGAGGTCAAACACCGGCAGGAACTCGGCGGCGGGCTGTTCGAGCGAGATTTCCACCGCCTCAATGAACCCGCGGCGGAATTGCCACTCCGACACCTGCCGGCCAAGCGGTTCGGCCCACCGCCAACCGTGGGTGTCGAGCAACTCCCGCTTGCGGACCTGCCAGTCAGCCGCCCGCGGGTCGGTCGGGGACTTCGCAAGTTCGATTTGCGTGCGAATGAACTCGGCGCGTTCGGCGTCGCCGTTCTCTTCCTGCCAGTCGGCGTACACAAGGCGGGGCAAGTCATCGTCTGGGGACGCGATGACCGCTTTCAACAAGGCGTCGTTTTCGGGCATGAGTGATGACCTACGAGGTTGGCGACAGGGTACGGCGTGGGTTGCGCTGGTGCAATGAGAGACGGCCGCGGCTCCGGACCGGGGTGTCCCTTTCGAGTGGGGTGGGTCGAATGGTTTTCGGCCGGTGAGTGGGGCGGTCAAGGTCGCCGCAAGTGCTTGGCGGGCATGGGATCTTCCACGAATCGGACATTGTTCCAGCGAATGGTGGGGGGAAGTGGAAAGAACCATCCGCACCCATCCGTCGGCACACCCGGCCGCTGCTTTGCCCTTCCCACGCCCGCACACTTCGGTTTACACTCCCGCCCCGCGCACGGAGGCGCGCCCTCATGCCCCATTCCCCACCGCCGTTCCCCCGTTGGGTGCTGCTCGTCGGGTTCGCCCTCGCGCTGGCGTACCTGCCCACACTGTTCGCCCCGTTCGACTTCCTGGACGACGGCAACCTGGTGTACGCCGCCCCCGACCAGTCCGCCGCCGATCACGTGCGGGTGTGGTGGGACAAGGTGCGGGCGAACGTCGAACACCTCGGCCCGTTCCGCCCAGTCGTGTGGGCACACTGGGAACTGGCCGCCAACGTGTACGGCAACGACCCGCTGGCGTGGCGGACCGGCCGGCTGGTGTGGTGCGGCCTCGCGGCCGTCATAATGCTGTGGCTGATGCGGGAGCTGCGGCTGCACCCAGTGGCGGCGGTGCTGGCGACGGCCGCCGCGATGTGGAACCCGTACCGCAACGACATCTGGACCAGCCTGACGTTGGCCGAAGGGGTGGCCATGCCCTACGCCCTGTTCGCCCTGGTGGCGGCGCGAAAGGCGGCGACCGCCGAGCGGCGGGCGTGGCTCTGGGATGTCGCGGCGGTGGTCGGGCTGCTGCTCGCACTCGGGTGCAAGAACACGTTCGTCGCCCTCATCCCGCCCATGATCCTGCTCCGCACCTGGACGCCCGCCCTGAGCAATCGCGGGAAGGTGCTGACGGCCGCCGTGTACGCCGCCCCCGTGCTGCTGGCCGGCGCGCACTTCGTGTACGTGAAGCTGAACCCCGGCCCGTGCCATTACGCCACCCCCGGCCCGAGTTGGGCGCAAGCGGGACAGATCGCGTCGTGGCTAAAGGGGTCCGCCGGGATGGATTTCCTGGGCGTGGGCGTGCTGGCCGTGCTTGGGGTGGTTCTCGTAGCCGCGAGCCGCAGGCGAGCGAGTGGGGGGGGGACGCGGGGGG
>JANNQE010000852.1:0-4093 GCA_031441625.1 Planctomycetia bacterium | reverse complement strand
CGTGGTCAACTTCGACGTGCCCGCCGAGCTGTCGGATCTGGTCATGCGGCTGCTGGAAAAGGAGCCGCAGAACCGGCCGGAGTCGGCGACGGTGGTGCGGGCGGCGCTCGAACGGCTGGCCGTGCTGCCGACCGAGGACCGCACCGAACTCGACTTCAGCCCGCCCAGGAAGGCCGCCACCAAGCCGCAACCCGTACCCAAGCCCGCACCGGCCACCCGTCGCAAGTCCCCGCTGGTGCCGCTGGCGGTCGCCCTCGGCGTGCTCGCCGTGCTCGTGAGTGGGGCGGTGGCGGTGTACCAACTGGTGTTCAACAGCAAGGACGGCACGCTGGTGGTGGAGGTGGACGATTCGGCCGACGTGCGGTTTAAGAAGGGCAAGCTGGAGGTGTACGACGACAAGGGCGAACTCAAATACGCCCTGGAGCCGAGTGACAAAAACAAGGCGCTGCTGCCGGGCAAGTACCGGGTAAAGGTCGTCGGCGCGGACGGGGTGAAGCTCGACACCGACACGTTCGAGATGGAGCGGAAGGGCAAGGTGGTGGTGAAGGTGACGGCCACCGGCCCGATGGAGGTGGCCAAGAAACCCGACCCGGTGACGCCGGTCGCGGCGGTCGCGGCTGGCGGAGCCGGTCTGCTGTTGCATGTTTACGGCTCCGGGGCGGAGGCCCCGGCCCCCGCTCTTGATGTCCAGAAGCCGTGGACGGCCGAGGCGTACTTGACCCCGCTCACCGAGAACGTCGCGAAGAACACTTGTCAGGTGGTGGGGTGCGTCGCGGGCATGCACCTTGGCGTGCAGGACGGGAAGTATGTCGGCTACTCGTTCCACGGGGGAACGTCCGCAGGGGTCGTGAAAACCGGCGAGCGAGTCCACGTCGCCTGCGTTCAAACCGAGACGAAGCGGATGCTGTTCCTGAACGGAAAACTCATGGAGAGCATGGACAACCCCTTTCCAGTGGAGAAGTTTGCCGTCGGCAAACTCTACTTCAACCTGACGAACAACGTCGCGAATACGCCGCCGATCAATGTCCTCGTGGACGGCGTGCGGATCTCGCAGGCGGTGCGGTACACGAAGGACTTCACCCCGCCGGGCCGCCACACGCCGGACAAGGAGACGCTCGCCCTGTACCACCTCGACGAGGGCCAGGGCGACAGGCTGACCGACAGTTCCGGCAACAACCTGCACGGCAAGATCATCAACGCGAAGTGGGGAACCCGGCCGGCCGCCGTGCCCCCGCTCGACCCTGCGTGGGTCAAGGCCGTCGCCGTCATGCCGGCCGACAGGCAGGGGGCCGAGGTGAATGATGAGCTGAAGCGGCGGAACCCGATGTACAGCAAATATTTCCGCAACACTTACGACAAGGGGAAGGTGGTGTCGTTCCACTTCGACGGCACGGCGGTGACGGACATCTCCCCGATCAGTGTTCTCAGCGGGCTGACCACCCTGAGCGTCCGACACCATGAGGACAAGAACACCGACTCGCTGCCGCTGGCGGACCTCTCACCACTCAAGGGACTGCAATTGTCCTATCTGGATTTGTCCGGCACGGTGTGACGGACCTGTCGCCCCTCGAAGGAATGCCGCTGAAGGACTTCAAGTTCGACGGGTTCGATGTCGCGCGCGACGGCAAGATCCTCCGGTCGCTCAAATCGTTGGAGACGATCAACGAGAAACCGGCGGCGGAGGTGCTGAAGTGAAGCGGGGCGGGCGGGTTCGCTCACCCGCCCGCCCTGCCGGATCGTTCCACGGCTCGTCAGTTATCGACCGAGATCACCTCGCCGCCGGCGCGGGTGATGAACGCCATCAGCGCCGGGGCGGAGATGCTCTGGCGGATGAACTGCACCGACCCGTCGCACCGCGCGGTGTTGAACCCGCCGGTGTGGAACGAGTACGGGTTCACGAGGTTCGTCACGTTCACCATCTCGCACCCGAGGACGCCCACTTGCGTGCTGCTCATCGCGTTGTGCCCGTATAGGATGGGCGTGCCGTTCTGGTCGGCCCACGTGCCCCGCGAGTACATGTCGATGCTGCCGCCCACCCCGACGACCGGCAGTGGGGTGATGCCGGATCGGTTGTTCGGCACCGCCATCACCGACCGGCCCCGGAAGTAGATGTTCAGCCCGCGGCCGGCGATCTCGCCCAGCAGCATGGTGTTGCTCGTGCCGTCGGTGATGGCCGTGATGGCGTTCCCCTGGTTCATGCCGGTCGCCCGCCCGCGACTGGCCGTGCCGACGCTCAGCGCGCCGCTCCCCTCGGCCCCCGCGGCCGGCGTCTGGAGGGGCGACCCGCCACACCGCGTGACGGTGGCCGAGTCGATGCCCGTGTACGGCCAGTAGTCGGTGCGGCTGTACCGGTTGCCGAGCGGGAAGCCGTAGTCGCCGTTCATGACCATGTCGTAGTTGGCCAGGTCCATGCCGTTCGGGGTGGACGGGCAGACGAACACCTTCACCGGCGTGCGACCGGCCTGGTTGCTCGCCCCCGGTGCCGGCGGCGGCAGGTTGAGCGGGTCGAGGATGCTGATCTGCCGGTTCACCATCCGCGCCAGGTTGTCCTGTTCGACGCCCTCCACCGCCATCGTGATGGCGGTGAACCCCTGCCGCTGGTTGCCATATGGGTTGCCGGCCGGCGGGGCACCCGGCCGCGGGTTGGTGGGGAAGTCGAACCCCCACGCCGGCAGCTTCTGGTTCGCGCTCTCGTAGTTGTGGAAGGCGAGGCCGAGTTGCTTCAGGTTGTTGCTACAGCTCATGCGGGCGGCGGCTTCGCGCACCTTCTGCACGGCGGGCAGGAGCAGGCCGATGAGGATGGCGATGATGGCGATCACCACCAGCAGTTCGATCAGCGTGAAAGCCGACCGACGGACCGACGGAGTGTGCATGACGGGACTCCGACAAGGAAGAGGGGAGAGGCCGCTCGGGAGGGAGCGGGTGTGTCGGGCTTCCGCCCGCCGTGCGAGTGGCGGCGAGGAAGTTGTGTGAAGTCTACCCGCCCCCATTTCCGCGCACCAGCGGAAAGCTCCGACCGTGACACAGGGAGTGCCGCCGAGTCCGTCGCGCTGCCCGCGGTCCGCGAATCTTCGCCGGAAAGTGCCTGTCACCGCCGGCCCGCGTGCCGTATCATTCCTCCCGCGAGGTCTTCTCTCGCGCGCAAGCTACTCCCCGAGCCGCCCCCGAGGTTTGAGTCCGTCATGGGTGAACCGACCGCCACCCCCGCCGAGATGAGCGGGGCCGACATTCTCGTTCACAGTCTCATCCGCCACGGCGTGGACACCGTCTTCGCCTACCCCGGCGGGGCGAGCATGCCCATCCACCAATCGCTCACCAAGGTGACGGACAAGCTCCGCACCATCCTGCCGCGGCACGAGCAGGGGGGCGGGTTCATGGCCCACGGGTACGCCCGCACCACCGGCAAGGTGGGCGTGTGCATGAGCACGAGCGGGCCGGGGGCCACCAACTTCGTCACCATCCTGGCCGACGCCAAGATGGACAGCGTGCCGGTCATCGCCATCACCGGGCAGGTGGCCACGAGCGTGCTCGGCAACGACGCCTTCCAAGAAACGCCGATGGTGGAGATCTGCCGCGGCATCACCAAGCACCACTACCTGGTGACGCGGACGGAGGACGTCGCCCGCATCATGAAGGAGGCGTTCTACATCGCCACCAGCGGCCGGCCGGGGCCGATCATCATCGAAGTGTGCAAAGACGTGCAGATGAAGAAGGTGGTGCCGGACTGGGACGTGGCCATGGACCTGCCCGGCTACCGCCCGTACCGTCGCGCCCCGCGGGCCGAACTGGAGGCCGTGCTGCGGGCCGTCCGCGGGAGCAAGAAGCCGGTGCTGTACGTCGGCGGCGGGGCCATCCACAGCGGGGCGGCGGACGAGCTGCGGGCGTTCGCCACCGCACTGGGCATCCCGGTGGCCATGACCCTGCACGGCCTCGGCGCGTTCCCGGCCGACCACTACCTCAGCCTGCACATGCTCGGCATGCACGGCACCGTGTACAGCAACTACGCGGTGAACGACGCCGACCTGCTGCTCGCGTTCGGGGTGCGGTTCGACGACCGCGTGACCGGCAAGCTGTCCGAGTTCTGCAAGCACGG
>JANNQE010000851.1:0-1583 GCA_031441625.1 Planctomycetia bacterium | reverse complement strand
CCACCGGCTTCGGCCCCTGCCCCTTCAGCGCCGCGATGGCCGCCTTCTCGGTGGTGAACACCTTCGCCGGGCCGACCTTGCGGTACACCCCGTCGGCGTCCACCACGCTCGGGTCGATGGCGGTCGATTTGATGACCGCCCCGTCCGGGCACAGGTTGCCGTGCGGGAACGTGACGGTGCTGGTCAGGCCGCGCTTCTTCGCCGCGTCGGGCGACATGATGACGGTGTCCGGGTCGATGCGGTCTTTCGTGGACAGGTGATCGCGGAGCCGCTTCCGGCGGTCGGACGACTGCCACCACTCCAGCACCTTGCCGAGCGACTCGCCCGACACGGTGAGTGCCGACAACTCCAACATGCCGAGTTCGCGGAGGTGGAGCATCACTTCGGGCACGCCGCCGGCGAGGAACACGCGCACCGTCGGGTGCCCGATGGGGCCGTTCGGCAGGGCGTCCACCAGCCGCGGCACCTGGCGGTTGAAGTGGTTCCAGTCGTCCACGGTCGGGCGTTTCACCCCCGCATGGAACGCAATGGCGGGCGTGTGCAGCAGCAGGTTCGTGCTGCCGCCGAACGCGGCGAAGACGGCGAGCGCGTTGCGGAACGCGGCATCGGTGAGGACGTGCTTCGTCGTGATCCCGCGGCGTTGCATGCTCACGAGTGCCTTCGCGCTGCGTCGGGCCATGTCGAGCCAGATCGGTTGACCCGACGGCGCGAGGGCCGAGTGCGGCAGACTCAGGCCGAGCGCTTCGCCGATCACCTGACTCGTCGCCGCCGTGCCGAGGAACTGACACCCGCCGCCGGGCGATGCACACGCATGGCACCCCGCCTCCGCCGCCTGATCGATGGTCATCACGTCGTTCGCGTAGCGTGCCCCAATCGTCTGCACCTTGCCGGTGTCTTCCTCGCCGGTCATCCCCGCGAGCATCACCCCGCCGGGCACCAGGATGGTGGGGTAGTCGTGCTGGCTGGCCAGGGCCATCATCATCGCCGGCAGCCCCTTGTCGCAGGTGGCCACGCCCATCACCCCGGCGCGGGTGGGCAGGCTCCGCATCAGCCGCCGCATCACCATGCTGGCGTCGTTGCGGTACGGCAGGCTGTCGAACATGCCCGGCGTGCCCTGGGTGCGGCCGTCGCACGGGTCGGTCACGGCCCCGGCGAACGGGATGCCCCGCTGCGCCTTGATCTCCTCCGCCGCCGCCTTCACCAGCAGCCCGACTTCCCAGTGCCCGCTGTGGTAACCGAGCGCGATGGGGGAACCGTCCTCCGCCCGCATCCCGCCGTGCGTGCTCAGGATGAGGAACTCCTTGCGGCCGAGCAGTTCGGGTTGCAGCCCCATGCCGACGTTCTGGGTCCACCCGAAGAGGTCACCACTCGGCGCGTGCCGGAGCAGGTCGTCTGTCACGGGCAGTTTGCCGGTCGGCCCTTTGACGGTGCTGGTGAGGGCGTACACGCTGTCGTCGGTCGTCTCGACGAGGGAGGCGAAGGCGGACATGGAAAGGCTCACGGGGCGGTGGGGGTAGGGGCATTGTTATACCAAAACCACCCCCCCCGGGGTTTGGCGGCGGGGGGGGCCCGGGGACACCCCC
>JANNQE010000850.1:0-6497 GCA_031441625.1 Planctomycetia bacterium | reverse complement strand
CCCCAACCTCAACCCCCCCCGTTTCCCCGCTATGGCGGGGGTTTTTTTTTAATCCCCCCCTTTTTTAATTTTTTTGGTGGGGGCGGCCGGGGGCCGCCCCCCACACTCCATTTATCCGTACCCGTCTTCCCCACCGAGTATTCCCACCATGTCGAACCTCCGCCGCGTGCGGCGGGTGGCCGTTGCCGCCATCGCCGCCGTCATTCTCACGCTGGCCGTCGGGTGCAGCCCCCAGACCGCCAACGTTCAGGGGAAAGTGACCGTGAACGGCGAACCGCTCAAGGCCGGTTCGCTTCAGTTCAAGTCCGCCTCCGGGGCAGTGATCGTCGCCCAAATCCAGCCGGATGGCACCTACACCGCCGTCAACGTGCCCGTCGGCACCGCGACCATCGCCATCTCGGCCATGGACCCGAAGTTCGAAGAGAAGATGCTCGAACTGGCCGGCCGCGGTAAGCCGGGTACGTATAATGGGAGGGGGGGCGCCGGCCGGCCGGCGCCCACACACTAGAGTGACATCAGGGGGCGTTGAACACTTCCCCGCCGGCGATCGAGGCCATCGGGAGGGTGATCAGTTGGGCGGAGTACGGCAGGAAGCGGATCGACCCGTCGGCCATGGCGAAGTTCGCCCCGCCCGTGTGGAAGCTCCAGAAGTGTTCGGTGTCGCCACCGCACGGGTTCGTTTGCAGGTTCGGGGCGCGGAACACGCCGGGGTACACGCACCCGCTGTAAAACCCGTACCGCTGGGTCATGGAGAGCAGCGAGTCGTAGTCCGACACGCCCCACCAGCCCCAGCCTTTGTCCCGGGACGGCGGCCGCTCGCCGATGGCGATGCTGTTACTGGTGCCGTCGGTGATGTTGGCCATGGAGATGCCCTTGGCGAGCGGGGCGGCCGGGTTGTTCGTCAGACGGAAGAAGCCGTTCGACGGGCCGTTCTGCTGGAGTGCGACCGTATTGTCGCTGCCGGTCACGCCGAGGTAGCTGGTGAGCGCTCCGTTCCCGCCGGTGCCCGGCTGCCCGTCGTTCCGCACGTCCGACGGGCAGACGTAGGTGGACACCGGCCGCACGTGCGCGACGAAGTAGCCGGTGTTCCACGGGGTGGTGTACATCTGAGTCTTCAGGTTGTCCTGCTCGATGTACGGCAGCAGTTCGCACATCCACCCGCGGTAGGCGGTGAACCCGTTGAAGTTCGTACCCCGCGGGTTCGGGAAGTTGCCGTAGGCACTCTCGTAGCTGTGCATGCCGAGCACCATCTGCTTCAGGTTGTTGCTGCACTTCATGCGGGCGGCGGCTTCGCGGACCTTCTGGACGGCGGGGAGGAGCAGGCCGATGAGAATCGCGATGATGGCGATCACCACCAGCAACTCGATCAGCGTGAACCCGGAGCGACGACGAGTCATGACGAACCTCCGAAGAACTGGAATGAAACGGACAACCCACGCGAGCCGGAACAGACCGGACAGGCACGGGAGGAACCGACCGAGAGAGGAGAAAACGCCCGCGTCGGGGAGAAAGGGAGCGTGTCCCGACAGCGAGTCTTTGATGAAGCTAATCGGGGGTGGGAGTGTGGTCAATCACGATTTCTTAAAATTCTATGATTTGGTCGCAATGGCTCATCGGCCGCCGCCTCACGCGGCAACAACTGCACCAGAATCGCACACCTGCGGCCATATCCCCTGCGAGTTGTGTGGTTTCTCCGGATGCGCCCGGCATTCGCCGTGTGCGATTCCGCCACAGGAACGAGACCGTTCCAGTGGGCCGAGCGTGTGTTGTTACAGAGGCCGCCGACAGGAAGGCGTCACTGCAATGCGGTCTCAGTCGGCGTACCGCGTCGGGTCGTCCATGCCAGCGGCGATGAACCCGTGTCGGCGTTCCGCGCACTTGTTGCACGCACCGCAGTGCAGTTCCTTCACCGGGCGGATGCACGAGAACGTGTGTTCGAGCGGCATCCCGGTCCCGCGCTTCAACACGTCCGCCTTGTTCAACCCGAGCGCCGCATACGGCCGCAGCACGCCCACCCGCCCGCCGAGCGCCCGGCTCACCACCCCCGCGAACCCGTCATAGAAGTCGTCCGTCGCGTCCGGGAACGGGTTCGACGCGAGCGGGGCGGTGGCCACCTCGGGCACCCCGTTCAAGTGGCACCAGATGATCGCCTTCGACAACAGGATGACGTTCCGACCGGGCAGGTACACCGCCGCGTCGGGCGAGGTGGCGTCGGGCACGCCGGCCCCGCTCAGGCTCCAGTGCTGGCCGTACACGTCCACCACGGGCAGTTCGAGCGGGACGACCGGGGCGAGGACCGGCGAGCGGAGGGCGACCAGGAAGCGGGTCAGGTGCAGGTACTCGACCGCCTCCCACACCGCCCCGGTGCGGACGTACAGCGGGTGGACGCGGGGGTACGCCCGCACCGCCTCGCCCAGGAGGATGGCACTGTCCAGGCCGCCGCTGACGAGCACGGCGAGCGGGGCATCGGCCGCGGGCGGGGGCCAAGGGGTCATCGGCCTGGTGCGTTCCCGCGGGACGGGTTGATGAACTCGCCCATCACGTTGTTCGCCTTCTCCACGTTCTCCACCTTGGTGGTGACGTACGCGCAGTCGCCCTGCTGGCGGTAGTCCAGGAACTGCCAGAAGGCCCCGTTCGTGCTCACGTTGGCGATCTGGCTCATGGCCTTCTTGAAGGCGTTCGGCGGCTCGGACTCGTCCGCCTTGCCGAGCGGCCCCTTCCGCAAGTCGGCCACCAGGTCGGACGCCGCCTTCGAGTCGTCCAGTTCCATGCCGGCGGCCAGCCGCGTGCCGGCCGTGCCGAACGACACCCAGGTGGCGAACACCGTCGCCTTGCCCATCGAGTTGCGGAGCATGGTCAGCGACCCGTCTTCTTTAATGGCCTCGCCGCTCGCCCCCAGCCACCCCTTGAGCGTGCCCTTGCAGCGGAACACCGTCCAGATCTGCCCGCGGGTGGCCAGCTTGCCGGTGGTGCCGATCTTCGTGTGCGTGCCGTCCCGCGGTTTCACCCGCGCGTTCTCACTCGCGGTGCCCACGACCGCACCGGCGTTCGGGCCGGAGGCGGCCACGATGACGGTGCGGGTGGGGCAGGCGGCCGACACCCCGCGGGCCAGTTGCACCGTCTGCCCGTCGCCCATCTTGGAGCGGTCGAACTCGGGGGTGGTGGCGAACAAGTGCAGGACGGTGTTCGTGTTGGCCTCGCGGGCGCACACGTAGTAGGCCACGTCGTCCTTGCCCAGGCCCAGCTTCTTGGCCGCCTCGTCGTACACCGCCTGCGCGTCGGCGTCGTAGAACTTGTCCCCGTTCGCCTGGATGCCGGGGTAGTTCCGCAGGGCCTTCAGGTTCACCCCGCGGATGACGTTGAAGTTGTCCGGCACGCACGCCACCATGTCCTCCGCCTTGGCCGACCGCGCCACGATCACGAACACGGCGGTGAACGTGGCGATGATGACACTCATCAGCCCGCCGACGATGAGCAGCAACAGCCAGTGGTTGAAGTAGGTCCGCGGCACCGCCTCGATGGTCCGCGGCTTGGCCTTCTTCTCCTTCTCCTCCTTCTTCGGCTCGTCCTTCTTCTTCTCCTCGAAGGCGGTCGCGCTCGGCGCGGGGAACGCCTGACTGCACTTCGGGCAGACGACCTCCTCGCCCCGCTTGGGCGGGTCCTCGAACCGCATCTTCGCCTTGCACGACGGGCAGCGGACGTCGAAGGCCATAATCCCACCTGAATTCAGGGAAGGGGAGAAGGAACGCGCTCTATGGTAGCAGGTCGGTGCGGAGCGGACTAGCGGGGCGAGAGATCGGCCGCGTGGCAGGGTTTTGCACACTGTTTGGGCAATCGAGTGGCGATAATGCTACAGCACCGAGCAGGAAACAGGCGATTTCGAACAAAGTGAAAAAAAATGTGGCAGAGACAGTGACCCGATGTGTAGATTCAGTGGGAACCGGCTGGTAGAGTTGGGCGGAATCATACATCATTCGCCCAATGATACTGTAGCAAGTGCCTGTCCGCAGCAGATCCTGCGGTCAGTGGGTACCCCCGGTTCGGTCGCCAGGCGGTATCGGTTCATCCCACCGTTTTTCTCAGCCGTCCGGCGTGTCAGGAGTTCCTTCCTCATCTTGGGAGTGTCAGATGCTGAATCGTGTTCGTGATCGGCGTGGGTTCACGCTGATCGAACTGCTGGTGGTGATCGCCATCATCGCCATCCTCATCGGCCTGCTGCTGCCGGCCGTGCAGAAGGTCCGCGAGGCCGCCGCCCGCATGAGCTGCCAGAACAACATGAAGCAACTCGGCCTGGCCGCCCACAACTACGAGAGCGCGATGGGCGTGCTCCCCCCCGGCTACCTCGGGCCGATCCCGCGGGCGACCAATGGCGGCGGCACTCTTTCCGGGCAGCACTACGGCGTGCTCGCCATCCTGCTGCCGTACATGGAGCAGGAGAACATCGCCCGCCTCCAGACCATCAGCAAGGACCCGAACGTGACGGGTCCGAACTGGTTCTCGGTGAACCCGGACTGGAGCCTCGCCTTCACCAAGATCAAGACCTTCACATGCCCGTCGGACCCGAATGCTACGACGTCTCAGACGTCTGCCGGTCCCACCGCCAGTTCCGCCATGCCCAACCCGGATAACGGCGGGAACGGGGCCATCATCTGGAACTGGGGTACCAACACCATCGACCTGGGCAAGACGAACTACACCGGCGTGGCCGGGGCGATCGGCGCGTCGGCGGAAGTGACCACCACGTCGTCCCCGTTCGACGGGCCGGGCGCGAACCTGGGCCTGTACGAAGGCATCCTGTTCAACCGGTCGAAAGTGTCCATCGTGTCCATCACCGACGGCACCTCGAACACCCTCATGTTCGGCGAAGGCGGCGGGGCGGTCCGCGGGTCGCAGCAGCAACTCATGTGGGCGTGGGCGTCGATGGGTTCGCTCGGCACCAAGTTCGGCCTCGCTCCGGGCGGCGGCGCGACCGCTCAAAACGGCGGGTGGATGTGCTTCAGCAGCTACCACACCGGCGTGGTCAACTTCACCTTCGGTGACGGTTCGGTTCGCCCGCTCCGTCAGGGCGCCAGCGGCACCCGCAACCCGACCAGCCCCGGCAGCGACTGGTGGATCCTCCAGGCCATGGCCGGGAAGTCGGACGGCCAAGTGTACAACCTGTCGCAACTGAGCAACTAACCCCCTACCCCACCCCTCCTTCCGAGACTATCGAGATGCGTCGTGTGATGTTCCTCGCGGCAGCGCTGGCGTTCGTCGGCGGGCTGGTCGGCTGCGGCGGCACCCCTGACAAAGCCGCCCCGCCGACCAACCTGAGCCAGCCCACCCCGCCCAAGCCCGGCGCCGCCGGCGGTGGTGGTGGTGGTGGTGCCAATCAGAACGCCAAGCCGAACATGCCTCAAAGCAGTGCGAACTGAGTGAAGATGTGAGACGACCGTTCAGGGCGAGCCATCTGGCTCGCCCGTTCGCATTTTCCGGACCCGGCGGCTCACATCAATCGGCTCGCCACTACAACACCTCCCTTCCCCTCCGCCGAGGTGTTTCGCATGTCCGCCGCCATCGAACCGCTCGCCATCGGCGTGTGCAGTTGGTCGCTGCAAGTGACCAGCATCCCCGAGCTGAAAGACTTCCTCCGCCGCCTCGACGTGGACGCGGTGCAGATCGCGTGCGGCGACCCGCACCACGCCAGTTGGGCGGAGGGTGACGCCATGCCGGCCGCCGCACTCGCCGCCGGCTTCCGCATGAGCGGGGCCATGCTCGGCTTCCCCGGCGAGGACTACACCACCCCGGCGCACATCGAACGCACCGGCGGGTTCGGCGACCCGGCCACCCGGCCCGAACGCCTCGACCGCTTCCGGTGGGCGCTCGCCCGCACCAAACAACTCGGCCTGACCGACCTCATGCTGCACGCCGGGTTCATCCCCGAACTGGGCGACCCAGCCCGCAAGTCGTTCCTCGACACGCTCGCGCAAGTCGGCGACCTGGCGCAACGTGCCGGCGTGATCGTCGCCTTCGAGACCGGCCAGGAGTCGGCCGCCTTGCTTCGCCGCACGCTCGACGACCTGCAATCGCCAAACCTGAAGGTGAACTTCGACCCGGCCAACATGCTCCTGTACGACAAGGACGACCCGCTCGAAGTGCTCGACCTGCTCGCCCCGGACATCCGCAGCGTGCACCTGAAGGACGCCAACCGCCCCACCGCGAAGGGCGAGTGGGGGAGCGAAGTGCCGCTCGGCGCGGGGCAGACGAACACCCGCGAGTTCGTGCGGGGGCTGAAGCGGATCGGCTACCGCGGGCCGCTGTGCATCGAGCGGGAGGTGGGCACGCAGGGCGAGCGGTTCGCCGACATCGAGCACGGCGTGCGGTTTCTGCGGGAGTGCCTGAGCGAGTGAGGCGGCTTCCGGGCGAACCCGGCCCGGCAAGGGCGCGGGGGGGGACAGAAGTGGGGCGCACCCCCGGCCCGGGCGGGGCGGGGGGGGCCAGACACTCCAGGCCCCCCC
>JANNQE010000849.1:0-6007 GCA_031441625.1 Planctomycetia bacterium | reverse complement strand
CGGGTGGCGGGGGCGGTGAGGGGCAAATCGACGGGCGCAAGAGCGGCGCTGACGAGCGGCACGCCGAACACCCCGCCAACGACGAGCACGGCGAGCACGCCGAGGGCGATCAGCCCGCGGACGAGCCAGCGGCTACTTCGGCGCGGGGTCGGGCTGGGGTGCGACATTGGTGGGAAGCCCTCGTTCGTCGAGCGTGAGTGCTTCCAAGTTTAGCAGAAGTTGAACACGGAGTTGCTCGTACCGGATGAACGTGCCGGCCAAATTGTTGCGGGCGGCGTTCAGTTGCGCCAGCGCCTGCAACGTCCGCAAGGTCGGGTCGCCCCCGCCACCCTGTTGCTGGAGTTTCGGCGGCGCGTTCAGCAGGATCCGCTCGTTCGCCACCTGCCGGGCGGCGGCGATCAGTTGCTGGCGGGCGATCTCGAAACTGAGCCGCGCCTGCCGCAAGCTCCGCAGCGTCAGCCGCACCTCCTGCTCGATCTGGTCGGACTGGTTCATGTACGCCCGACGGGCCTGCTGGTAGGCGATCAGGGCGACGCGGTACTGGTTCCGCTCGGCCAGCCGGTTCAGCGGGCCGTCGAACTGCAACCCGACGGCGATGCGGGTGAAGCGGGTGTCGAAGGCGAGCGGCTGCGTGGCGTCCGGGGCGGTGTTGAGTGCGACGGTCGAAGTCAGCGTCAGGTCCGACTTCAGTGCGTTCGCGGCGACGATCACCCGCCGCCACGCGTCCGTCACGCGGGCCTTCTGGTTCATCAGGTCGAGGCGGCCGGCTTTCGCATCGACGATGGCCGATTCTTCTTCTGTCGCCACGGCGGGCAGGTCGATGCGGTAGATGCGAGCGAGCGTCTGGACGTTGGTCAGGTCGTCGAGCACCTCCAACAGCTTCTTCGTGTCCCTCACCAGCAGCTCCCACCCCTCCTTGCGGGTGGCCCCGGTCACGTCGGTGCGGTGGGCCTTGATGTCGGCGGCGAGTGCCTTCAGCGCCTTACGGCCGTCGTCGGGCACGTCGGCGTTGCGGCGGTACAAGTCGGCGGCGCGGTCGCGGGTGTCCTTGTCTTCGCCCGGTTTCAGCGGTCGTTCAGACTGCTCCTTCCACCGCTTCAGGTCGTCGCCCACGGTGTCCACCGCCCCGCCGGTGCGGTCGGCCAGCTTCGCCAGCGCGTCGAACGCCTTCTTGATGTCGTCGGCCTCGGGCAGGTTGGCCAACTCGGTGTTGCGGGCCTGCTCGAACGCGCTCAGGTCGGCCCGCAGCTTGTCCACCTCCGGGTCGAGCACGACGAACTGGTTCAACGGCTCGTCGTCCAGTTCCGTCTTCAACCGCGGGGGCAAGCCGAGCCGGCGCTTGAACTGGTCGAGCGACGACTCCAGATCGACTTCCGCATTCAGAATCTGTTGTCGGGCCTGCAACAACCCCTGGAACGCCTGGTCCACGTCCACCACGCTACGGCGGTTGCCCTGGTAGGCGAACTCCGTTCGGGCGTAGTTCTCCTCCTGAGATTTCAGGTTCTCGCGGGCGTTCCGCAAGGCTTGCACTTGCAGCAGCAACCCGAGATAGCCGTCGGGTTGCACGCTCACGCCGGCCCAGAACTGCTTGCGGAAGCGGGCGAAGTCGCGGACGGCGTACAGCGTGTCGCGCTCGGCCTGCGTGAGCGACTCCAGCCGCACGTCGCGGCCGAACCCCCGCAACAGCGGCTGAATGAGCGTGGCCGAGAGCGAGCCGTTCACCGTGCTCGTGCCGCCGGTGAACTCCCACACGAAGCTGTTGGCGAAGTTGGTGAGCAGTTGCCCGCCGGCCGGCAGGAAGCGGCTGAAGCCCCGTCCGCCGGTGACGTTCAGCGCATTCGTTTCCGTCGGCACACCGCCCGACCCGACACGGGTGAACGACGGCCCGACCCCGCCGAACCATTGCGTGGCGAACTCGAACCGGTTGAGCGTGAGCGACAGGGCGACGATGTACAGTTGTTCGCGGGCGAGCTGGTACTCTCGGCTGTTCAGCAGGGCCACTTCCGCCGACCGCTGCTGGTCGAGCTTCAGCACGCCCTGCTCGTTCAGCCCGAGTACGGTCTCCCAGCCGGGCGGCTCGATCTGATCCGTGACGCCGTACCGCCCCCACCGCTTCGACCCCGTGAACCCGCCGGGCTGGGCCATGAACACAGCGGCGTTCGGGTCGTCGGGCGGCTTCGGGTTGGCGTCCGGATTGAAAGGGTCGGCGAGACGGGAACCGGGTTGTGGGGTGAGGTCGGGGTTGCCGACGGCCGACGACGGCCCGAACGCGCGTTCGGAAACGAGCGGGTACGTTTCGCAATCGGCCTGCTGGCGGTACCACGACCGCGAGCACCCGACGGCGATCAGCGCAGAAAGTAACCACAACCCCCGCCGCACTGGACATCCCCCCGGACCCCGCGGACGCCGGGCCATACCCGGAGGTGCGACACACGGCAATGCGAACCGGGTCGGCGGTCGGTAGACTGAACCCATCTCCCACCCGCTCAGGTTTCGCCATGCCCATCGTCGTCGTCTGCCCCTGTGGGGCGAAGCTGAAAGCGCCCGATGCGGCCGCCGGCAAGCGGGTGAAGTGCCCGAAGTGTGCGAGCGCGCTGCTCGTCCCGGCCCCCGAGGCGGATTACGTGGAGGTGGAGGACGACCCTCTACCCGCTCCGACACCGGCCAAGAAGAAGCCGATGCTGGTGGACGACGACGACGCGCCTCGCCCGGCGAAGAAGCCGACAGCCGCCAGGTCGAAGCCGGCCCCAGTGGAGGTGAACGAAGCGGTGGACGACGACGAGGACGACGCGCCGAAGGCGAAGCGCCGCCGCGATGAGGACGAAGACGATGACGACACGCCGAAGAAGCGGAAAGGGAAGAAGGGCAAGAAGGAGCAGGCGAAAAGCAAGCTGCCGCTCATCCTGGGCATCGGCGGCGGGGTGTTCGTGCTGCTCACGGTGGTGGGCATCATCGTCGGCGTGATGATGAGCGGCAACGGCGGCGGTCCGACGAAGGGGACGAACACCCAGCCGACCACACCGCCGAAGCCGGCCCTGCCGCCGGGGTGGTCGGAGTTCAAGGGCGACGGGTTCAGCGTGGCTGTGCCGGACGCCATCCAGTTCAAACAGCAAGAGCAGGGGCCGAACCGGCCGGGGCAGCCGCCGGCGGGTACGAAGACGTACGCCAACGGAGTCCAACCGCAACCGCAGCCGAACGGTCCGCCGCTCTTCGCCTACGTGGTGAGCGTGGGCGACGTGCCGGCGGCGGCGGCGGCCGAGTTCGCCAAGAGTCCGGAGGCCGGGTGGGAGGCCATCAAGAAACAGGGCGGCGGTGGTGCCCAACTCCAGAACGAGAAAACCATCCGGGTGGGCAGCGTGGAGGGGCGGCAGTACACGCTGAACGCCGGGTTCGTGGCCGGCATCGTCCGGGTGGTGGTGAAAGGCGACAAGGTGTACTCGTGGGTGGTGATGTCGCAAGTGGCACCCGCCGAAGACGCCCCCGAGGTGAAGTCGTTCTTCGACACCTTCAAGCTCGACTGATATGCAATACCGCGGGACGAACGGCCCCGCTGTGATCGCGTACCTTCTCCGCTTCAGGAGTGTTGCCTTGCCCCAGCGAAACTCTGACTGGGACGACGACGATGACGACGACCGCCCGCGGCGGCGGTCACGGCGGCGTGACGACGATGACGATGACGACGACGACGACGAGGAAGTGGAGCGCCCGCGGAAGCGGTGGCGGAGGCGAAAGCCCCCGCCGAAGAGCGGGTTCCCAGTCGCCGTCGTTCTCCTCCTCGGCGGCGGGCTGGTGCTGGGAGTGGTGGGGGTGGTGATCCTGGTGATGTTCCAGAACAAGGGCGGCGGGCCGGGGCCGAACGCGAACGGGGTGGTGAACAACAACCCGCTCGGCCTGCCGGCCGTCGGCCCTCCGCCGGTCGTCCGCCCGCCGCTGCCGCCCGGCTGGGTGGACTTCAAGCACCCGGACTGCAAGGCGTCCATCCACTGCCCGGACCCGATGTTCCCGGATCAGTCGAACTCGATCGAACCGTTCGGCACCCCGCTGGCGTCAACGGATCGCCGCATCTCCAAAGGCTTCCACACCATGGGGCCGTCGTTCACGTGTGAACTGCTGGTGAGCGAGCACCACCCGCAGTTGACGGCCGAGGAGCGGCTGTTGATACAGAAGCAGTGGGCGGTATACGGCAAGCACCCGGTATTCGTGACGAACGTGATCTGGGGCGGGCACGCCGGCCGGCAGACGAGCGGGGCCAAGGGCGACGCGCCGGGAACGCTCGTGGTGTCGCGGCGGGTGTGGGTGGGGAATCGGTTCTACATGGCCACCATCTCCGGCACCTTCGGCCACCCGACGGCCGCCGAACAGGCCGCGTTCTTCGACTCGTTCGTGCTGGGCGAGTGAGAGCAATCCGGGCGAGCGGCGGGCGTTAGCCCGCTGTTCCCGAAACAGCCCGCTCACGCGGGCCGCTCGCCCAACTGCGTCTCGGCCACTTCGATGGCCCGCATCAGGCCCATCGCTTTGTTCACCGTCTCGGCGTACTCGCTCGCCGGGTCGCTGTCGGCCACCACCCCGCACCCGGCCTGGATGTCGGCCGTCTGCCCCTGCACCACCAGCGTGCGGAGGGCGATGCAGGTGTCCATGTTCCCGCCGAAGTCGAAGTACCCGACCGCCCCGCCGTAGGGTCCGCGCTTGTGCGTCTCCAACTCGTCGATGATCTCCATCGCTCGCACCTTCGGCGCGCCGCTGAGCGTGCCCGCCGGCAGAGCGCTCCGTAGGGCGTCGAATGCCGTCAGCCCCGCCTTCAGTTTGCCCGTCACGGTACTGCTGATGTGCATGACGTGGCTGTATCGCTCCACGGTCATCAACTCGGCCAACTTCACACTGCCAAGCTCGGCCACCTTGCCCACGTCGTTCCGCCCCAGGTCCACCAGCATGATGTGTTCGGCCCGCTCTTTCGGGTCGGCGAGCAACTCTTCGGCGAGTGCCTTGTCCGCGTCCGGTGTCGCCCCACGGCGGCGGGTGCCGGCCAGCGGGCGGACGGTCATCTCGCCGTTCTCCACCCGGCACATGATCTCCGGCGACGCGCCGACCAGCTTGGTGTCGCCCACGTCCACGAAGAACATGAACGGGCTGGGGTTGATCACCCGTAGTGCCCGGTAGATGTCGAACGGGTCGGCGGTGGTGGTGGTGCGGAACCGTTGACTCGGCACGTACTGGAACACGTCGCCGGCGTGGATGTACTCGATCCCGCGGCGGACCATCGCCTCCCACGACTCGCGGGTGAAGTTGGACGAATACCGGGTATCGGGGTTCGGGTAGCGGGTGTTCAGGTCGATGTCGTGAACGGACAGGTCGGACAGCGGAACGGCCAACTTCGCCACGAGCGCGTCCACCCGAGCGCAGGCCGCCGCGTAGTCGGCCTCGCCGGTGCCGGCGGTGTGCGCGTGCGCCACCACCAGCACCGTCTTGTTGATGTGGTCGAAGACCACCATCTCGTCGTAGAAGCCGAAGCAGAGGTCCGGGATGCCGCGGTCGTCGGGCGGGGTGTTCGGCAGCCGCTCGACGTACCGCACGGCGTCGTACCCGACGAACCCGACCGCCCCACCGCAGAACGGCGGCAGCCCCGGCAGGTGCGGCCCGCGGAACTCGCCGATCTGCTCTTCGAGCAGCTTGAGCGGGTCAGCCTGGGTGGACTCGATGGGCTTGTGCGTGCCGACTTGTTCCCGCACCAGGGTGCCGAACGCCTGGAACCGCCGGAACGGGTTCGCGCCGAGGATGCTGTACCGCCCGACCCGCTCCCCGCCGACGACGCTCTCGAACAGGAACGCCCAGTTGTCGGGCGTGCGGAGCTTGCGAAAGGCCGACACGGGGGTGAGGGCGTCGGCCACCAGGGTGCGGAAGACGGGCACGACGGTGTGCGTGCGGGCGAGGGCGGCGAAGGCGGATGCGGCGGGGGAGTGCATGAGACTAAAGTAGGTGCCGCCTGCCGGGCGGCACTGTTTGGTTGTGC
>JANNQE010000848.1:0-7252 GCA_031441625.1 Planctomycetia bacterium | reverse complement strand
CGACTGGGACACGCGGGCACTGCCGCCGCCGACGGCCCGCACGGTGGTGGCGGCCATCGAGGAGGCATGCGACTTCCTCGTGCGGGTGCGAGCCGAAGCGGATCGCCGGCGGGTGACCACGGCGGCGGACGTGACGGTGCTCGGGGACGGGGCCGAGTGGATCTGGACGCTGGGGGCGGACGTGCTGCCACAGGCGGCCGGGGTGTTGGACCTGTTCCACGTGAGCGAACACATCGGGGACGCGGTGACGGCCATCTGGGGGGCGGGGGCGGCGGGGTTGCGGGCGAGCGGGGTGTCGGCGGTGGTGAGTGGCGGGAAGGCGGGTCTGGAGCGGTGGATCGGGGAGCGGTTCGCGGAGTTGCCGGCGGGGAGCGACGGGGAGCCGCTGCGGGCGTTGGCCGCGGACATCGCGCCGCACCCGACGCACTTGGGGTACGCCGAGCGGCTGATGGCGGGTCGGAGCATCGGCAGCGGACAGGTGGAGGGGGCGATCAAGCAGTTGGTGACGCGGCGGCTGAAACTGACCGGCGCGCGGTGGCGACCGGGGCACGTCGGCCCGCTGGTCGAGCTGGTGGCCATCCTCGACGCGGCGGAGTGGGCCGAGGCGTGGACCGCCGCCTGAACTCCCATGCCAAACCGCCGGTGCCAAAATCAATTGCCACACCCCCGGCCCTACCCGTCGCCTTCGCCCGCCGACCCCCGTGCGGACGGAATACGCGCGCGAACCGCCATTTCCGGTGTCAAGGGTCCGGCGGCGCGGGGCGGGCAAGCGGGGCGAATGAGGGCGGGATTAAAACCGTCCAACTCTCACCCATTCCCGGTTGCGGGCGGTGTACCCTGATGGTATTGACGCCGCTGATTTCGGGGTTCATCACGAACCGCCGTCGCCGGACGTGAGTCGGGAAACCGATTCGGGGGCGTCCACCACCGCGACCGCGGTCCGCATGGGGGGAAAGCATGGCTCCGCAACGCACGGATTCTGATCGCACGCCTGCGCCGTGGCGGACCATCCGCCGCTGGCTGCCGGCGGTCCTGGCCGCCGGCCTGGGCAGTTCCGCCCTGGCACAAGTCACGCCGCCGACCACGCCGCCGCCGGTGAAGGCCGAGCCGCCGCACGCCGACCCGAAAGCGGAACCGGTCAAGGCCGAGAAGCTGTACGAGGTGAACTGGAACAAGACGGAGTGGCGGCAGGTGTTCGAGTGGCTGGAGAAAGAGTCCGGCCTCATGTACATGAGCAAGGACACGCCCACCGGCACCATCACCTTGAAGCCGACGAAGAAGTACACCCTGGGCGAGTTGATCGACCTGCTGAACGAGATCCTGGAGCGGGACCAGTACGTCATCCTCCGCAAGACGCAGTCGTTCACCACCTACCCGGCGGCCGACCGCATCCCGAAACAGTGGGTGCCGACGGTCCTCACCACCGAGGAACTGTCCAAGCGGGGCAAGACGGAAGTCATCCAGATGACCGTCCCGCTGGTCACGCTGAACGCCGACGAAGTGCTGCCGCAGGTGAAGAAGTCGCTCTCCCCGTTCGGCGAGGTGAGCACCTTCGGCACCGACAAGTTGCTCCTGCTCGACAAGGCGGACAACGTGCGGCTGGTGATGAAGGTGATCGAGGACACCATCAAAGAGAAGAACGACCAGCACACCCACACCTGCAAGTACAAGCGGGCGAGCGAGGTGGCCAACTCCCTGCGGTCGCTGCTCAAAGAAGACGCCGCCCCGCCCGCCGTCCCCGGCGGCGGGCAGTGGGTCAACGGCCAGTGGATGCAGAACCCGCCGCCGGCGCTCGCCGCCGCCAAGCGGTTCCAGGCCGTCACCATCACCGTCGACGACAGCCGCAACGACCTGACCATCACCGGGCCGGTGGGCAAGGTGCTGGCGTCCAAAGATCTGCTCAAAGACCTGGACAAAGGGGCCATCGAGCGGCCGACCCCCGGCAAGCCGATGTGGGAGACGTACGCCGTGGGCAGCGGGGCCGCCGAGGTGATGGGCAAACAGTTGATGTCCAAGCCGGAGTTCGCCGGCTCCAGCGTCCAGGCCATGGCCGTTGGCACCGACAAGGTGTCGGTGTACGCGTACCAGGCCGACCACCTGGCCATCAAGGAGTACCTGACCACGCCGCCGCCGGCCGTCAGCAGCGTGCTCACCAAGGTGCTGCCGACCATCGTCAGCGGCGAATCGCTGACCGCCGCCGCCGCGACCATCAAAACGAACGTGAGCGGCGGGGTGACGGTCGACCCGAAAGTGGACGGCGACCCCGGCCTGGTCATCCGCGGCACGGCCGAGCAGGTGAAAGCGGCCGAAGACGTGGCCATCGCACTGGGCATCTGCGGCGGGGGCCAGCCGGCGGACCCCAGGGTTCGAACCCTGAGCCTGGACAAGGGGAATGCCGGCGCGCTCGCCGAGGCCATCGCCGAGATGGCGTCCAAGATGGGCAAGGACGTGCGGGTGATCAACCCGAACGCCCCGCCGCCCAAGCCGAAGAAGGACGAGACGCCGATGCGGCCGCCGGTCGGGCCGGGTGGCCCGTCGCCGGTCCCGTCGCCGAACAAGATCAGCACGCCCACCGGCCTGCGGCAGGTGAAGGCGCAGCTGGTCGACCCGGAGAAGAAGCCGGACGTGACGCTCACCGTCATCGGGAACAAGCTGGTCATCGCCGGCGACGACCCGAAGAACGTCGAGCTGATGTACCAACTGATGTCGCTGTACACCCGCGGGGACAAGGCGACCGAGCGGTACGAAGTCATCCGGCTGAAAAACATCACGTCGGAAGAAGCGGCGAAGGTGATCAACTCGGTGTTCAACGAGACCGCCCCCGCGCCCGCGCAGGGTGGCCGTGGGGGTGGCGGGCTGGGGGCCGCCCTCAACCCGCTCGCACTCCTCGGGCTGGGCGGCGGGGCGGCGCCCGCCGACCCGAAGGCCGGGCGGGTGAAGGTGGTGGCCGAGAAGAGCAGCAACTCGCTCATCATCGTGAAGGCCAGCGAGATCGACGTGCTGACGATTAAGGACCTGCTGAAGAAGGCCATCGACAGCGGCGAGGAGGCGGAAGGCGGCGTGTCCAAGCGGTACATCATCCCGCTCAAGTACGCCAAGGCGTCCGAGATGGTGGTGACCATCCGCAACGTGTACGCCAACTACACCGGTGGTGCCCGGCGTGGGGGTGCCCAGACGGCCCAGCCGTTCAACCCTTTCCTGCCGCAGCAACCGGCCGCGCAGGCGTCCGGCTCGTCCTTGAACGTGGACTACGACGTCGCCTCCAACCAGGTGATCATCGACTGCACCGAGGCGCTGGCGAACGACATCAAGGAACTGTGCGAGAAGCTGGACAAGGACACCAAAGACAGCGAGATGCTGACCGAGGTGCTGAAGATCGACGGCATCGCCCCGAGCCAGATGCAATCGCTCATCGAGTCGATCCAGGGCAAAGGGCCGACCACCAACCCGATCGGCGGGCTGAACACGCAGGGCGGGTTCGGCGGCACCCGAGGCGGATTCGGCGGCGGCACCGGTGGTCAAGGCGGGTTCGGTGGGGGGACCGGCGGGTTCGGCGGGTTCGGTGGCACCGGCGGGTTCGGTGGCGGCCTGGGCGGCCTGGGCGGAGTCGGCGGCGGTCGCGGTGCGACCGGCGGCCTGGGCGGGTTCGGCGGTGGCGGCACCGGCGGATTCGGTGGCGGCGGCACCCGCGGGGGTGGTGCGGGCGGCGGCGGGTTCGGTGGCGGCACTGGCGGCGGGGGCACCCGCGGTGGTGCGGGTGGTGGTGGCACCCGCGGGGGTGGCCGCAACCAGCGGAGCGACCTTCGGATCAGCGCCTCACACCCCGACGGCGGTGGAGGGCAGCGCCCTTTTGAGTCCGGGGGCATGGATGCCCCTTCGGCCCGGCTCCTGTTCGACCCGGAGGTCGATCTGCTGCCGGGGTACGACTACCCGATCAGCGACAACGGCCCGCGGATGAGCGACATCCCGGAGCGGGCCTTCGCGCCGCCCCCGACGGTCACGGTCACGCGGATGTCCGCCTGGACCGAACCGGCACAGTTGCCGCAGTACATCCAGGCGCAGGCCGTGCAACCGCCGGTGCCCGGCGGCGTGCAACCGCCCAAGCCGGTCATTCCCGGCACCGGCCAGCCGGTCATTCCCGGCACCGGTCAGCCGCCGATGCCGCCCGTCGCCCCCAAGCCGGGCGAGCCGCGGGTGTTCACATTCGAGAAGCCGCCGGACAGCGTCGACATCACGTCCAACGACCAGTTGGGCACCCTCGTCATCCGGGCGAAGACGCAGGCCGACATCGATGCCATGAAGCGGCTCATCACGTTCCTGCTGCCCTTCTTCGCGAAGGACATCGAGGTGGCCGTCGAGGTGGTGCCGCTGAAGAAGGCGGACGCCAGCGTGGTGGTGGCCGAACTGCAAGTGCTGTACGGCCGCCTGGTCATCGGGCCGGGCACCGTCACCTTCCCGCAGACCAACAACCAGCGGGGCGCCCAGGGCGGGTTCGGCGGCGGGTTCGGCGGCGGCGGCGGGACGGGGGTGCAAGGGTCCACCGTCGGGAACATCATCCTGTACCCGGTGCCGCGGCTGAACGCCATCCTGCTGGCCGTGCCGCGGTCCAGCCTGGACCTGGTGAAGAAGCAGATCGAGATGTTCGACACCGGCACGGCGGAGACGCTCCAGCCGGTGCAGTACCTGCTGAAGAACGCCTCGGCCAGCATCGTCCAGCAGCAAATCCTGAACCTGTTCCTGTCCCGCTTCCCGAACGACTCGTCGGACAAGATCCGGGTGACGGTGGACTCGTCCAACAACGCCGTGCTGGTGCAGGCCGGCCCGGCGGACCAGGAGGACATCGCCCGCTTCATCAAGCTGCTCGACGCGGAGGTGCAGGGGGCGGCGACGAACATCGTCCGGGTGTTCCGGCTGAAGAACGCATTCGCCGACGAACTGGCCGCGGTGATCAACCAGACACTGGTGTCGAACATCTACACCCAGGGGCTGAGCCAGACGCAGAGCGGCGGCACCGGCACGGGCGGTGCCGGCGGCGGGGCGCAGGGCGGGTTCGGTGGGGCGGGCGGGCAGCAGGGCGGCGGGCAGTTCGGCACCGGCGCGGCGGGTGGCGGCGGGGCGGGCGGGGCGGCGAACACGCTCACCCGCACGGCCGGCGTGACGATGAAAACGACCGCGCTCAAGTTCGACTCGGCCAGGGGCGTGTTCGAGTCCGGCCTGCTGGAAGACGTCCACATCACGCCCGACGTGCGGATCAACGCGATCATCGTCACCGCGCCCGAGAAGACGATGAAGTTGGTCGAGGCGCTGGTGAACGAACTGGACGGCGTGGCCGCGGCCAAGAGCTACGTGAACGTGTTCCAGTTGAAGAAGGCGGACGCCACCCAGGTGCAGAACCTTCTCGTCACGCTGTTCAGCCGGCAGACGGGGGCGGGTGCGGGCGGGCTGGGCGGGGGCGGCGGCCTCGGCGGGATCGGCACCGGTACGGCGCAGGGGGCCACCCGCCCGCTGCTGACGCTCACCGGCACGCCGAGCGACGGGGCGTCGCTCATCGACCTGCGGCTGACCACCGACGTGCGGACCAACTCGCTCATCGTGGCCGGCAGCCAGAACGACCTGGAGCTGGTGCGGGCGGTCATCGCCAAGCTGGAGGACAGCACCGCCCCGCAGTACGTGACCGAGGTGGTCAAACTGCGGAACGCCGCCGCCGCCGACGTGGCCAACGCGCTCACCACGTTCCTCGGCCAGCAGGTGACGCAACTCCAGGCCGTGCAGCCGGCGGCCAGCGTCACCTTCCTGCAACGGCAGGTGCTCGTCACCGCCGAGCCGATCACCAACCAGGTGCTCATCAGCGCCACCCCGGCCATGATGCCGGAGATCCTGCGGCTGTTGCAGGCGGTGGACGCGGCCCCGCCGCAGGTGCACGTGGACGTGCTCATCGCCGAGGTGTCGCTCACGAACAACGAGGAGTTCGGCGTCGAACTCGGGCTGCAGTCGAACATCCTGTTCCAGCGGGCCGGGTCCGGGGCGGCGGGGTACAACTTCAACTCCACCGCCGTCCTGCCGAACACGACCAACACGACGCCGGGGCTGGTCGGCTTCCAGGGGCTGGGCAACCTGGGGGTGAACCGGCAGGGCAGTGCCGGCGTGGGCGGGCTGCTCCTGTCGGCGTCGAGCGAGTCGATCAGCCTGCTCATCCGCGCGCTCAAGGCGCAGGGGCGGGTGGACGTGCTGTCGCGGCCGAGCCTGACCCTCACCGACAACCAGACCGGCTTCTTCCAGGTGGGCCAGCAGTTCCCGCTGCTCGGGGCGGTCACGTTCAACGGCCTCCAGTCGCAGCAGAGCCTGAGCTACGCCGACATCGGCATCGTGTTGCGGGTGACGCCGCGGATCGGGCCGGACAACAGCGTGCTCATGCGGGTGGAGCCGCAGGTGTCCGACGCCACCCCGACGAACGTGCAGATCTCGCCCGGCATCTTCGCCTTCGCCATCAACACGCAGACGGTGGAGACGACCGTGCTGGCCGCCGACGGCGAGACGGTGGTGCTCGGCGGGCTGATCCGCAAGAGCGACACGAAGAGCGAGAACAAGGTGCCCATCCTGGGCGACCTGCCGCTGATCGGGGCGGCCTTCCGCTTCCGCAGCCAGACGCAGCAGAGGCGGGAGATCGTGTTCATCATGACCCCGAAGGTGATGCGCAGCCCGGGCGACATGCGGCGGGTGTTCGCCGACGAGGCCCGCAAGATGAGCTGGAGCATCAAGGACGTGTCGAACGTGACCGGCATCGCCGCGGACACCATCCGCGGGAACGCCGCCAACTGCGGCCCGGACGGCACGCCCGGCGGCGGCTTCGCCCCGGTGTACGCGCCGCCACCCGGCACCACCGTGCTGCCGCCGACCGGCCCGACGCAGCCGATCTACCCGCCCACTCCGGGCTGGCCGTCGGCCGCGCCGGCCTTCGGCAACGGGTCCACCGCGGCCACTCCGCCGGCCCCGCAACAGTACCCGGTGCCGGCGCAGTATCAGGTGCCGGCGAACGTGCCCGGCGCGCCCGTCTCGGCCCCGCCGCAACAGCCGCCGCCGGCCGTCAACCCGGCCGCCTACCAGCAGCAACCGCCGGTGATGCCGGCCACCCCGCAACCGCCGGTGTGGAACAAGTAGCAGGATGCCCTTCGCGGGGTGGGGAAGGGTGAGAGGTTTAGCGCCGGGCCCAGGGGGGCGCCGCGCAAAGATAAAGATGTATTACGGGGGGGGG
>JANNQE010000847.1:0-2182 GCA_031441625.1 Planctomycetia bacterium | reverse complement strand
CCCGGTGGTGTCGTCACCACTCCGGGTCCGCGATGGGACCATTTATACCACCAGGGGGCCGTCCATGTCCAGCGGTTCGCCCGCCCCGTGGTGTTCCACCGTCACGTCCGCGTCCAGGAAGTAGAACCGCACCGAGTCGGTGGCCGGGTTCATGGCGGCGAGCAGCCGCGGTTTGAGCGCCGCCCACTCGGTCGCCCCCACGCGGCACTCGAACACGCTCTTCTGCACCCGCTGGCCGTAGTCCTGGCACGCGCGGGCCACCCGCCGCAGCCGCTTCGGCCCGCCCTCGTCGGACGTGGCCACGTCGTACACGATCAGCACGAGCACGGGTCGCCCTCAGTTCTTGAGCACGCACGGCACGTACTGCGGCAGGTCGCCCCGCATCACGCGGGCGAGGATGCGGGCCTGGAGGAACCACAGCCGGCCGACCGGGCACTTCTGCTCCAGCGTCGGGTGCGTCACCTCGTCCCGCTTCCGCTTCTGGTACTCGGCGATGACCGCCCGGCGGGTGGCGTCGGTCATCTCCACCCCGCCCCCCTCCCGCACCACGAACCCGTCGGCCATCACCTGCTGGCGGTTGACCAGGGCGAGGGCGACGCGGTCGGCAATGAGCGGGCGGAATTCTTCCATCAGATCGAGGGCTAGACCCGGCCTCCCGGGGCGGTCCACGTGAAGAAATCCGACGCTCGGGTCGAGGCCGGCGGCTTGGAGGGCGGCGGCGCAGTCGTGCCGGAGCAGGCCGTACAGGAACGACAGCAGGGCGTTCATGCGGTCGAGGGGCGGGCGGCGGGTGCGGCCGTTCGGGGTGAACGTCTCGCGGTTCTTCAGCACCAGCCGGCCGAACACCTCGAAATAGATGCGGGCGGCGTCCCCCTCGTACCCGCGGGCGGAGTCGGCGTCGGCGGCGGTGCCCAACCGCGGCAGAGCGTCGCCCATGCGGTCGGCGGCGGAGGCGAGCGCCCGCTGGTCATCGGCGACGGTCGTCTCGCGGGCCGACCGCAGGAGCAGGTTGCGGGCGTTGTGAATCTTGCCGGCCACCACCGCCTTGGAGATGGCGGCCCGCTTGCCCTCGTCGTCGGCGGCGCGGAACTGCTCGCGGCGGAGGAGGACGTTGCCCGAGCCGGGGGCGTCCACGCGGGCCAGCAGTCGGCCGGACTCGGTGAGGAACGACACGGCCACGTTGTGCTCGGCGCACAGGGCCATCGCGGACGGGGTGACGTGGATGCCGCCGAACACGGCCACACCGTCGAGCTGGTGAATCGGCACCGTCAGCTTGGTGACGTTCTCGACCAGCACCTTCAGGGTCAGGTGGTCGCGGCGGACGGTCGCCTTGCGAGTGACGACGAACAGGGTGTTGAGCTGCACTTCCACGAGGTCACCCGTTGGAGGTGGTGAAGAGGGATTTCGCGGCGCGGGCGTAGGCGGCCGGAGCGGACAGCAGTTCGGGCAGGCAGATGGCGTGGAGAGAACACTGCTGGCACTTGGGGTGGAGCACCGGCGGCGGGGCGACGGTCTGGGCGAGCAGCTCGTGCAAGCGGGCGGCGGCGAGGCGGGTGTGGTCGCGGAGGGCGGGGGTGAAGGGCACCTCGCGGCGGCGCTTCGTCTTCACGTGGAAGATGGCCCCGACCGGGACGGCCACACCGAGCATCTCCTCCAGGCAGATGGCCTGGGCGCACAGTTGGGCCTCGTCGTTGTCCCACTTCCGCCGCTTGCCCCGCTTGTACTCGACCGGGAACGGCACCCCGCCGACCCACTCGACCAGGTCGGCCACCCCCTGCACGCGGAGCGAGTGCGACACCAGCCGCAGGCCGCGGGCGGTGCGTCCGGCGGTGGTGTCGGAGTCCTTCTGGGCGTGAACCCGCTGGTGGTCGCGGGAGCCGGTGAGGGTGTGGGCATTCTCCACCCACACCCCCTCGACGCGGTGCAAGAAGCAGCGGCGGGCGCAGAAGAGCAGGTCGTTGAGGGCGGACAGCGGCGGGTACTCGTCCGCCGCGTCTGCGAGTGGGAGGGGCATCATCCGACGTACCTGTGCAGGGTGACGCCCTTCGGCGGGTCGCTCACCGTCACCTTGTACTCCTTGAAGCTGCGGGGGGCTTTGTCGGCTCCCAGCGGGGGCACGTCGATCAGGTCGAACAGGTCGTGGGCGGCGGCGTTGCCGAGCATGGAGTCGTGCTCGAACACG
>JANNQE010000846.1:0-5119 GCA_031441625.1 Planctomycetia bacterium | reverse complement strand
AACCTCGGCCTGACGGACGCGAGCGTGGAGGCGCTGGCCAAGAAGACGGACAACCCCCGACCGCGCGTTCACCGAGACCGAAGTGATCGCCCGCACGGGCGTGCGGACCACCGCCAAGTACGTCATCCTCACCCTCGGCGGCAAGCTGCCCGGCCTGGAGTTCAACAAGAAAGAGGCGTTCGGCCCGCGGGTCGAGCAGGCGCACCTGGACGGCGTGCAGGAGATGCCCGACCAGTGGTTCGGGTACGAGGGGGCCGACCTGGTGGTGCTGCCCACCGGCGGCCCGCGGGCCGAGTTCATCGCCGACCTGTTCAACTCCACCGACCCGACGTTCGCCCGCAAGCGGCGGGCGCTGTTCGAGTGGGTGCGGCGGGGCGGCAAGCTGGTGGTGAGCGTCGGCGACCGGGCGGCCGAGGTGGCCGCCTCGCCCGAGTTCTCCGGGTACATCGACACCACCAGCCCGACGAAGGAGTGGACGGCCGGCATCCTGCCCGTGCAGGTGGTGGCCGGCCCGAAGGCGAAATCGCTCCGCGTGGAGAAGTCGGCCACGGGCCTGTCCGCTTACGCCGTCGCCTACGCCGAGCGGCCGTACACCGACTCCGAGAAGAAGGCGTTCCCGGCGGTCATCTCCGGCGGCATGAAGGTGGCCGACATCCCGTCGAAGCGACCGCCCGGCCTCTTCCCCGTCGCCACCCTGAGAGACAACCAGAAGAAGACGCCGTACAGCACCTTGCTGGGCGGCTCGGCCGACGAGCGGCCGGCCGACAAGCTGATCGTGCAGTCGGCGTTCGGCCTGGGGCGGGTGACGGTGGTGGCCCTGGACATCGACCGCTCGCCGTTCACCGACGAGGGCAACCGCAACTGGCGGGGCGACTTCTGGGAGTGGCTGGTGGGCGAGGCGGGCGACCGCGAGGCGTGCAAGCTGCCCGACAACGCCATCCAGAACCGCGACGACTTCCGCGGGCGCGGCCAGACGACGACCACCCGCACCGAAGGCGAAGACGGCATCGTGTCCGCCCTGCGGGGGAGCGTGGACCACTACGACGAGGTGCCGGTCATCTCGTTCGGCTGGGTGGCGCTCTTCATCCTCGGGTACACGCTCGTCATCGGCCCCATCGAGTACATCCTGCTGAAGAAGCTGTTCGGCAAGCTGGAACTCACCTGGATCACCTTCCCCATCATCGTGCTGACGGTGAGCGGGGCGGCGTACCTGACCGCGTACGTGGTGAAGGGGCAGGACCTGCTGATGAACAAGATCGACGTGGTGGACATCGACGTGCGGACCGACCCGGCCCGCCCGCGGGTGTACGGCCGCACCTGGTTCACCGTCTTCAGCCCGCGGATCGACAGCTACACCATCGGCGTCGAGCCGAAGGACAACTGGGCCAAGACCCGCGACGAGCGGGGGTACTCGCCGGTGACGACGGTGGACTGGTTCGGCCTGCCCACCAAGCAGGGCGGCGGCTCGTCCTCCCGCGGGTACACCTACGAGATCGACCCGCGGGGCGACAACAGCCCGCAGGCGAACGGCATGAGCGGGGTGCCCATTCAGGTGTGGAGCACGAAGGCGTTCGCCGCCAACTGGGCCGGCGTGGCCGACCCGGCCGCCCCGCCGGTGAAGGCCGACCTCCGCCGCAACGCGAACGGGGTGGGGCTGTCCGGCACCATCACCTACAACCTCGCCCTGAAGGACGTAGACCAAGCCTTCGCCGTGTACAAGGGGAAGGTGTACGCCTTCGAGAAGGCCGTCACGCCGGGCGTGCCGGTGGTGCCCTCCCTGCAACAGCCGGTGAACGACAACCCGTTCCAGAACGACCCCAAGTTCATCCACCGCGAGCAGGACAACGAGGACGACTTCAACGGCTTCGGCGGGCGGCGGAACAACACCCCGAAGCCCGCCACGACCGCGACCAACAAAGACCCGCTCGCCCTGTGGGGGCTGCTCTTCCACCAGCAGGCGAGCGGGCGGGGCGGGCTGAACAACGGGTCGCTCCGGCCGCTCGACCAGTCGTGGCGGCTGAGCGACACGAACGACAGCGAACTGATCCTGCTCTTCCGCCTGAAGCGGGCGAAGGGCACGGCGGAGGCTCTGGCGACGGCCGCCGACTCGCCGTCGCCCACCCACGTGTGGCTGCACGGGCTGCCCGGCCGCGGCACCGACAAGCGGGAGAGCCTGGGCCGCATTCAACAGGACACCTACGTGCGGATGTACCTGCCGGTGAAGCCGGCGGGGTCGAAGTGACGATTCGCCGCGAGTCAACGCCGAGCGCGGCGCCAGCCGCCTATGCGAACGCCGGTGGGCAAGGCATGGCGACCACCTGTTACTGACCTTCGGGAAAGGAATGACACTCGACGAGTGCGAGCGGCCCACAGGCCGAAGGCCTGACAGCCTTCAGCCCAGGGCAACGCCCTGGGTCGGCCAGCGAATCACCCCGCAGGCTGAAGGCCTGCGAGACCTGCTCCCAGCCTTTCAGGCTGGTGATGTGCCGGGGCCGTGTTCCCAGGGCGTTGCCCTGGGCTGAGGGCTGTCAGGCCTTCGGCCTGATCGGTGTCCCGACCGGCATTCCGTTACTGAACGTCAATAACTGCTTACTCCCCGGATTCCCCCCAATGATCGAGTGCCGCGACCTGACGAAGAAGTACGGCGACCTGTACGCCCTCGACCGGCTGACGCTCAAGCTGGAGCAGGGGGACGTGTTCGGGTTCATCGGGCCGAACGGGGCCGGGAAGACGACCACCATGCGGATCCTCGCCACCCTCCTGAACCCCAGTTGGGGGGAGGCGAGCGTGTGCGGGTACAGCATCTACACCGGGTCGAAAGAGATCCGCCGGAGCATCGGGTACATGCCCGACTTCTTCGGCGTGTACGACGACATGAAGGTGATCGAGTACCTGGAGTTCTTCGCCGCCGCGTACCGCATCAAAGGCCCCGAGCGCCGCAAGAAGTGCGACCAGGTGCTCGACCTGGTGGACCTGGGTTACAAGCGGGACGCCCTCGTGACGAGCCTGAGCCGCGGAATGACGCAGCGGTTGGGGTTGGCCCGCGTACTTCTGCACGAGCCGCAGGTGCTCCTCCTCGACGAGCCGGCGTCCGGCCTCGACCCCCGCGCCCGCATCGAGATGCGCGAACTCATCAAAGAGCTGCGGGGGATGAACAAGACGATCATGGTGAGCAGCCACATCCTGCCCGAGTTGGCCGACATCTGCAACAAGATCGGCATCATCGAGCGGGGCAAACTGCTGTTCAACGGCACCACGGCGGAAGCCATTGCCGAGGTGCGGAAGAAGCGGACGTACATCGTGAGCGTGGGCAAGGAGCAGAACGGGATCGCGGCGAAGAAGATCGAGACGTTCCACGAGGTGGAACTGGTGGAGGTGCTGGACGAGGGCGAGCAACTGCGAGTGACGCTCCGCGACGGGGAGGAGGACGGGTCGTTCATCCCCGAGCGGCTGATGGTGGACAAGTACCGCCTGAAGTCGTTCAAGGAGGAAGAGATCGACCTGGAAGACGTGTTCATGGGCATCACCAAGGGCATCACGAACTGACGGCGACGGTCATCGGTCATCGGTCATCGGTCATCGATAGGGCATCCAACTCGGCGGGGAATTCGGTTCCGCACCCATGACCAATGACTGGTGACGAATGACTCAGCAGATCGCGTGCGGCAACTGCGGCGGCAAGATCAAGCTGCCGGCCGGCTTCTCGAAGGCCAAGATCCGCTGCGGCCTGTGCGGGTACTACGCCGCCGTGCCGCCGGAGATGCGCTCCGCCGCTTCACCCGAAGACGACGACCCGCCGCCCCCGCCCAAGAAGAAGGCGACCGCCAGGCCCGCCCGTCCGACGGTTGACGACGACGACACCCCGGCACCGCCCCCGCCGCCGAAGCGCACCGTCGTCGCGCCCGTCGCTCCGAGCCGCGACGCCCCGCCCCCGCCCCCCCGCCGACGCGCCGACGCTGACCCGAAGCCGCCGGCCAAGCCGCCCATCCGCGCCCGCGCGAAGATCGACCCGCGGGACAAGCGGCCGGACTTCGTGCCCGAAGAGGGCACCGGCCGGCCGTACCTGGAAGGCAACCAGGACGAGGACGACCCGACCCCCTACGGCGTCGAGGGCGACGGCCTGATGCGGTGCCCGGAGTGCCAGTGCGAGCTGCCGCACGACGCCACCTTCTGCGTCCACTGCGGCACCCACCTGAGCGACGACGGCGAGCCGGTCCGCCGCCGGCCGAAGAAGAAGCGGATGTATACCGAGATCGACCAGTCGTTCGGCGAGGGGATGCCCCTGTACACACGCCTCGGGCTCATGGCCGGCGTGCTGGTGCTGAACGTCATCCTCACCGTCGTGGCGGTGCTGGCGGTGGCCGAGGAGGGCAAGGTGGACATGGTCGGGGTCGCCACCGGCGGGATCGCCTTCTTCATCAACTCCGGCCTCCAGGCGTTCATCATCGGCAGCTTCGACACCCTCCGCGTGCAGCGGAACGAGAAGGGCAAGGGCACGCTCACCCGCACCCGGCGGATCGCCTTCCTCCCGCTCGCACCCGAGGTGATCGAGTGGAAGCACCTGACGGGCGTGGGGCGGATCGCCACCCACTCCGGGGGCATCATCGACTGGGTGACGTGCTGCTACCTGCTGGTGGCGGCCGGCTGCCTGCCGGGGATCCTGTTCTGGTGGTTCGTGCTCAAGCCGGAGGGGTACCACGCGGTGCTGTGCAACTTGTACGGCGGCATCGAGGAGACGCTCTTCCGCGGGAAGAACCAGGAGCAGGCCGAGCAGATCGCGGATCTGGTCGGCGAGGCGACCGGCCTGGACGTGAAGGGGATCTTGTGAGGTGAACGGCGGTGCCGGTTCCAGGGGTTCCGTCACGGCGTTGCCGCTCCGGCCTCCCCCGGCGATTCACGGCGGCCCCGTCGGGATCACCCGGTCGCTGCTTTCACGGTTCCGGTCGTGTGCGGGCCGCTCGCCCACGACCGACTTGATCTTCACCTGCGGCTTGGCGGACAGCAGCCCGAGTACCGGCAGCAAGGGGGTGAACCCCTTCTCGCCGTCCCAGTGGGCGTCCACGATCTTGATGTGCCCCGGCCCGACGCTCCCCTTGCCCAGAATCGCGTCGAGCGGCAC
>JANNQE010000845.1:0-2663 GCA_031441625.1 Planctomycetia bacterium | reverse complement strand
CAAGCCCCGAAGGGGCGACAGCCAATAGCCCAGGGTGTGAACCCTGGGACAATCCCGTTCACCGTCAACGACTTACGGCACGATTGCAATACGTTGTCGCGCGTCAGGCGAACAAGCGGCTCGCAGCGAAGACCCGTCTTCCCCACTCTGTACACTGCCCCCATCCCCTTGCGGAACTCTCATCATGCATCTGGCGAAAGTGCTCTACCCGGCCGGCGACATCGGGGCGGTGCGGGTGGACGGCGAGCGGGCGGTGCCCATCGACCTGGGCGTCATCCCCGGCATCGACTCGCTCTCCGACATCCTGTTCGCGTCCGACCCGTTCGGGCTGGTGAACGAACTGGAAGTGCCGGCGGCGGCCCGCCCGCTCGCCGCGCTCAAGCTGCTCGCCCCCATCGACGCGCAAGAGGTGTGGGCGGCCGGCGTGACGTACAAGCGGAGCAAGATCGCCCGCGAGGAGGAGAGCGTCGGGGCGGCGCAGTTCTACGACAAGGTGTACACGGCCCCGCGGCCCGAGTTGTTCTTGAAGGCCACACCCAGCCGGGTGAGCCACCCCGGCGACCCGATTCGAGTGCGGCGGGATGCCACGTGGAGCGTGCCCGAACCGGAACTGACGCTCGCCATCTCGCCCGACCTGCGGATCGTGGGGTACACGATTGGCAACGACGTGAGCAGCCGCGACATCGAGGGGGAGAACCCACTCTACCTGCCGCAGGCGAAGATCTACCACGGCAGTGCGGCACTCGGCCCGGTGGTGGTGCTGGCCGACGCCGCCCCGAACATCACGTCGGCCGAGATCCGGCTGGTCATCCGCCGCGGCGGGGACGTGGCGTTCGAGGGGGCTACGAGCGTGGCGCAGATGGCCCGCACGCTGTCGAGCCTGGCCGAGTGGCTGGGGAAGGAGAACCACTTCCCCGACGGCGTGTTCCTGATGACCGGCACCGGCATCGTGCCGCCGGACGAGTTCAACCTGAGTCCGGGCGACGTGGTGAGCATTACGATTGCCGGCGTGGGCACGCTCACGAACCCGGTGGTGTAGTAGGGTGGCCGGCTCTCGCCGAGAGCCGGGTCTGCCGCTCTCGGCGAGAGCGGCCCACCCTACCGGCCGCTCACTCCACCATGAACTCGCCCAGGCCGCAGTACCCGTTCTCGGATTTGGTCATGGTGAACCGCACCGCCCGCGCGGTGGCGAACTTGTCCAACTTCAGGTCGAAATCGTTCTTGTCTCCGGCCGCCTTCAGCGCGTGCGTGGCGACCACCTTGTCGTCCTTGTCGAGCAACTCGACGGTGCCCTCGGTGACGAAATACCCGGTCGGGTACTGCGGGTCGCGGTTGCCCAGGACCGTCACCCGCTTCACGCTCACGTCATCGGGGAAGGTGAGGGTCACGACCGGGTTGTTCTTGCCGGTGGCGGTGGTGTCCGGGTCTTTCGAGTACCACGAGGTCTTCTCGTCGCCGTCGATCAGGTTGCCGACCGGCCACTGCCCGCCCCAGTCGGACGAGGCGGTCATCGCGATCTTCTCCTTGTGCTTCGTCACCAGGGCGTTCGTGTTCTTCTCCCCGTGCTCCGGCTTGAGCGGCTTCTTGGGTACCGGGGCCGACACGCCGACCGCCGCCAACAGCCCGACCGCCACCAGCCCGCACAGAATCCGCCTCATGACACGCCCTCCGTGAAACGTGAGAGGAGTGTACCCGCCCGCCGCCCGCGGGGGAAGTTCGCCGGGCGGCGAGTTACAATGGGGAGACAGCCTGTAGGGTGGGTCGCTCTCGCCGAGAGCGACGACCGACCGGCTCTCGGCGAGAGCCGGCCACCCTAGAAACAGTCATGCCCCGCGTGCAACTGGAAGCGTGTGTTCAAACGGTCGAAGACGCCGTGGCCGCGGAGGCGGGCGGGGCCGACCGGCTGGAGTTGTGCAACCACCTGCACATCGACGGCGGGTGGACGCCGGCGCGAGTCACGACTCGCGACGTGATTCGAGCGGTGTCGGTGCCGGTGGTGGTGATGGTGCGGCGGCAGTGCGTGCGGTTCGCCCACACCCCCCACCAAGTGGAGGGTATGGTCTCCCAGATCGTGCGGTATCGGCCGCTCGGCCCGGCCGGGTTCGTGTTCGGCGCGCTCACCCGCGACCGGCGGATCGACCTGGAGACGACGGCGAGACTGAGGGCGGCGTGCGGTTCTGGACCGGCGATCTTCCACCGCGCGTTCGACGAGGTGGCGGACAAGGAGGCGGGGCTGGAAGAGTTGATCCGCCTGGGGTTCACGCGGGTGCTCACCAGTGGCGGGGTGGGGAGTGTTCCCGATCACCTGGCGGCGTTGCAAAAACTGGTGGCACAGGCGAAGGGTCGGATTCAGGTGATGCCCGGCGGGGGCATCACGGCGGACACCGCCGGCCGGGTGGTACAATTCACCCGATGCGAACACCTGCACGGCTCGTTCAGCGAACCCCACGGCCGCGGCCGGCGAACCAGCCGGGATGCGGTGGCGGCGGCACGGGCGGCGGCGGACGCGACGATGGGGTGAGTCATCGGCAGACCCCCCCCCCCCCGGGGGGGGGCCGGCCCCACCCCCGGCCCCGCCCCCCGCGGGGGGGGGGGGGGAGAAAAAAAAAGACCACCACCACGAGAAAAAGAAAAAAAAAAAAAAAAAAGCCGGCCGCGGCCGC
>JANNQE010000844.1:0-9503 GCA_031441625.1 Planctomycetia bacterium | reverse complement strand
GTGGGCGGTGGAACGGTCTTGCGTCCCGAAGGGACCGCCGGTCGTAGCCCAGGGCGGAAGCCCTGGGACCGATTCACAACTTCATCACCGTGCCCGCCGGGATGGTCCCCTTCTTCAGCCCCTCCTCGAAGTCGTACACGAACTCTTCGAGCGCCCGCTTGCTGCCGGCGCGGGCGAGCGGCCCCATCTTGTCGATGAACAGGGTGCCGTTCAGGTGGTCCACCTCGTGCTGCCAGATGCGGGCGGCCAGGTCCGAGCACACCATCTCGTGCAGTCGGCCGTCCAGCCCGTAGAACTGGGCCGTCACCGTCTTGAACCGGCGGATGTCCTGGTACAAGTCGGGGAAGCTGAGGCACCCCTCGCGGGACTTGTCCGCCCCTTTGCCGTCCACGATGACGGGGTTGATGGCCACCAGTTCGGCGTCCTTCTCCTCCGGGTCGCCGGCGAAGTTGATGACGATCATCTGGTAGTCGAGGGCCACTTGCGGGGCGGCGAGGCCCAGCCCCTCGGCCTTGTACATCAACTCCAGCATCTGCGCCGCGGCCGTCCGCACGCCCTCGTCGAGGGCCGTGAGCGGGCGGCACTTGGCCCGCAGCGCCGGGTGCGGGTACGTCACGATCTTCAGAGTCATCGAACCGCTCTCGGGAGGCTGAGCGGCAATTATACCACCGCCGCTGGCGAACTTGAGGGGGTCGAGGGTGCGAAGTGCGGGCGGGCGGAACGAAACACCGCCGGCGGACGGGACCACTCCCGTCCGCCGGCGGTGTCGGTTCGGGCGAGCCTCACTTGCCGCCGTCGGCGGGCAGGTGGGCAGGTGGGGCGGTCACCACCCCGCCGGTGTACGGCGAGCCGACGGTCGGGTACTGCGGGCCGCTGTTGGTCGGCGGCAGTTGCATGTTGGCGGGGTCGTAAGTGCAATCGTGCTGGCCCGTGACGACGTGGCAACCGACGCCGGCGGCCACGAACCCGAGCACGGCACAGAACAGAGCGGCGCGGCGCATGGTCTGGCTCCCATCCGTGGGTGGAACGAACAAGCCCGGCCGACCGCCACCCGCACTGAGGGGGGACGCGGACGGCGATCGGTCCGGGTGGGGGTGTCGGCCGACGCATCCTTGCGTGAGCGGTGCGGGGGTGGGTGGAGGGTGCCTCCCGCCCCGGTTGCGCCGCTCGCGGTGGTTATCCCACCGCCGCCGCCGACGCCAACTGTATCGTCCCCGCCGGTTCGCACGCTTGACTGGTTCCCGCAAATTGTGGCGTCCGGTAGGGTGGGTCGCTCTCGCCGAGAGCGACATCCAGACCGGCTCTCGGCGAGAGCCGGCCACCCTAACCGGCCGGCAGCAGCGCCGCCATCTTCGCCAGCAGCGTCGGCAGGTCCACCGGCTTGCTCTCGTACTCGTCGGCCCCGGCGGCGAGTGCCAGCGCGCGGTCTTCGGCCATCGCGTGCGCGGTGAGGGTGATGATCGGGATGTGCTTGGTCGCCGGGTTCGCCTTCAGCCGGCGGGTGGCCTCCAGCCCGTCCACCTGCGGCATCTTGATGTCCATGAGCACCAGGTGCGGCTGGGTCGCCTCGGCGGTGGCAATCCCCTCGACGGCGGACGTGGCCGACACCACCTCGAACCCGCGGCGGGTGAGTCGGCGGGCGAGCAGCTCGATGTTGTCCGGCTCGTCGTCCACGATGAGCAGCTTGGGCATGGTGATCCTTTCTGGCCGGGTGATGCGGGGCGTGTCCGCGGGACCACTGCGGTTCGCATACCCTGGTGTCCGAACTCCCCAACCCGCCAGGAGACCTGCGATGACCCGCCTCGGCTCGTCCTTCCTCCAACTCGAAGACCGCCTCACCCCGACGAGCTTCACCCTCATCGTCGTCGTTATGAACACCCCCGCGCCCGACCCGGCTCCGCAGACGCGGGAACACGTCCTCCTCGCCCGCCAGGTCGGGGTGACGATTCCCGGTGCGGACGCGGCGGCACACAAGCACATCGGCAACGTCAAGTACGACCCCGCTGCGTGGTGACTGGCGGCCGGGGCGTTCGGCTCACTTCCCCTCGGCCAGCTTCTTGAACTCGCCGCACAGGACGGCGGCCACGTCCGGCCCGCAACTGTTGATCTCCCCGTACTGCGCCTTCGTCAGCCCGTAGCAGTACGGCTTCCTCTCGTCCCACTGCCGCTTCGGGATGAGGTACCCGATCTCGTCGTTCGCCAGCCCGATGAGCATCTTGAACTTGCCGGTCATCTGCGGGTAGATGGCCGGCTCCTTCGGGGCGTCGGGGAAGTCGGCCCCCTTGTCTACGGGGTCTTGGATCTTGTCGAGTACCAGTTCGGGGTAAATCTCGCCGGGGATGCAGGCGACATCCAGTTCGCCGAGCGTCAGGTAGCCGACCTCCGTCTTGATGCCGATGGTCTTGCCGGGGTCTTTGGCGGCGACGAACTCCTTCGGCGTCGGGTTGCCGTCCCACACGTACATGGTGCGGTCCAGCACGCCCGCCCCCCACGCCAGCTTGTACAGCGTGTTGTCCACCGGCACCAGGATCGCACGCGTCCGCACGGTGAACGGCACGAGCGTGGCCGGCTTGCCCGCCGCCAACGCCTTTTCCGCCAGCTTGCCCACCTCCACGCCGTACTTCTCGGTCTTCTCGAACGTGCCGTCCTTCAACTCGACGCCCTTGTCGTCCTTCAGCGGCAGGCCCAGGTTGGTCATCAGCCCGCCGACGGTGCCGCTGAAGTACGCCACCGGGCACTTGTACTTCGCCTGCAAATGCCGCACCGTGTACCCCACGTGATCGGCGCTCACCTCCGTGTTCTTGCTGTCGAGCAACTCCGGGTGGCAGTTCCACTGCACGAGCAGGCCGAGCGGGGCGGCGTTCTCCTTGGCGTTCGCCGGCTCGAACAGGATGGTGACGATCTCGTCGTGCTTCACCTCCGGCAAGCGGCTGTCGCGGAGGAGGTCCGGACCGGCGGCGGTGCCCACCTTCGCCGTCGCCGGGGTCAGCTTCTTGTCCGCCGCGGCGATGGCCTTCGCGCACCCGTCCACCACCGCGGTCATGTACTCCGGATCGACGCCGCTGACGAAGTTCGACTTCCCCCACAACCCGAGCGTGTCCGGCCCCTCGTGGTTGTGCGTGCTCGACACCGTCACGTGGTCGATCCCCTTCGCCTTCGCCCGCACCCGCTCGACGGTGGGGAAGAACAGGCCGACCACGTCCACACACACGAATGCGATTTTCTTCGTCCCGTCGGACAGCACCACCGCCCGCGCCATGATCGGGTCGTGAACTTTCGTGGCCACGCGGTTGGTGCCGAACCCGGCCATGTACACGGGATTCTTCCCGCCCACCTTCGGCGACACGTCCTCTTCGGCGAACCCGACACTGAGCGTGGGGGCGGCGGCACAACTGGCGGCGACGAGGCAGGCGAGGAGGAGTGAACGCATGGCACAGTCCCGGAGGGAGGGGAGGGTAGTGTACCGCAAGCAGTCATGCCCGGAGAGTTCAACAGAACTGGACACGGATGAAGAGGATCGAAGTAGGGATGAAGAAGATCAGAAGCCAGGCTGATTTTTTCTGATCATCCCCATCCTTGCTCTCATCCTCTTCATCCGTGTCCTGATCTGTTGATCCCCGCCGCCAACCACCAAGCCTGACAGCCGGGGTTCGCCAGAGCGGATCGCAGTCCCCCATGTGAACTTCCCCGCCCGGCCGGGTAGAATGCCGGTGTGTTCCGCCGCCCGCGGGAGAGGGTCCATGGCCAAACGCCCGAAACAGCCCGCCAAAGCCGACCCGACGCCGTCCCTGTTCGACTACGACGCGCCGACCCCGCACGTGCCCATGGCCGCGGTGGACGGGCCGGAGGCCAAGTTCGACATCGACAAGGCGCTCATCCCCCGCGACTTCCCGGCCTCGTGGGTGGGGGCCGTCGGCGAGGAGTTCGCCAAGCCGTACTTCACCGAGTTGCGGAAGTTCGTGGCCGAGGAGCGGAAGCAGCACCAGATCCTGCCCGACGGGTCGGACGTGATGAACGCCTTCCGCGCCACCCCGCTGGCGCAGGTGCGGGCGGTCATCCTGGGGCAAGACCCGTACCCGACGCCGGGGCACGCACACGGCCTCTGCTTCTCGGTGCGGCGGGGCGTGGCCATCCCCGCGTCGCTGCGGAACATCTACAAGGAACTGCACGACGACCTGGGCGTCCCGCCCGCCCGCCACGGTAACCTGGAAGCGTGGGCCGGGCAGGGGGTGTTCCTGCTGAACACCGTGCTGACCGTGCGGGCCGGCGCGCCGAACTCGCACAAGGGGAAGGGGTGGGAGGAGTTCACCGACGCGGCCCTGGCGGCGGTGAACAAACTCGACCGCCGGGTGGTGTTCCTGCTGTGGGGGGCGCACGCCAAGCAGAAGGCCAAGCTGATCGACCAGAAGAAGCACTCGGTCATCACCGGGGTCCACCCGTCGCCCATGTCGGCCGACAACGGGTTCTTCGGCAGCAAGCCGTTCAGCCAGGTGAATGCGGCGCTCGAAGACGCCGGCCTGCCGCCCATCAACTGGGCACTGCCGGAGGTGTGATGCCCACTCACTTCACCCTCACCGTGCCCGTGCCGGCCGAGGACATCGACCGGCACGGGCACCTGAACAACGTCGCCTACGTGCGGCTGGTGCAGGACGTGGCGTCCGCCCACTGGCACGCCATTTCAAGTGCGGAACTGCGACGCGAGGTGAGCTGGTTCGTCCGTCGGCACGAGATCGACTACCACAAGCCGATCCGTGCGGGTGACGTGCTCGAACTCGTCACCTGGGTGGGCGAACCGACCGCCGCGACGTGGGAGCGGTTCGTGGAAATCCGCACCACCGCGGGCACGCTGATGGCGTCGGCGCGCACGGTGTGGGTACTGGTGGACGCGACCACCGCCCGCCCGAAGCGAATTGATGCGACGATGCGGGGGATGTTCGCGGGGTAGGTGCCGCCTGCCGGGCGGCACTCTTAACAGGAGCGGCCGGGTTTATCCCGGCTGTCCTGTGGCGATGGGTCGGCCGGGAGAAACCCGGCCGCTCCTGTTTGTGTCACTTCTTCAGCGGTTTGGCCGTCTTCGCTTTCACGGAAATGCTCATCCGCGTGCCGTCGCCGGTGTGGTGCAGCTCGATCACGTCGAACAGTTCCAGCACGCCGGCGAACTCGGCCAGGTCGGTCTTCGACTTGTCCGCCTTCTCGCCCCGCCACGCCGCCATCGCCTCGCCGAACTCACCGCCGTGGGCGTTCAGGTACTTGGCCATCTGCACGGCGTTCAGCCGCACCAGCGGGGCGTCCTTCACCACCGCGTCGGCCTTCGGCGGGGTGAACCGCTTCACCGCCTCCGCGCTCGACCCGAACACGAAGTAGTCGCCCTTCAGGGCGTAGGCCGGCCGCACGCCGGGCGGCAGCGCCTTGTCGTTCGACAGCACCTTGATCGTGATCCCGTCGGCCTTCTCCTCGCCCAGCGTGTACTCGTCGTCGTGTTTGCGGTTGTAGTCCATTCGGTAGGTGTGCATCAGGGCGTCGACCGCGCCGACGACCGCGTTCCCGACCTTGTCGTCGGTGCCGCCAGCCGGCTTCACACGAATGGCGAACGTGGCGACGGGAAGCGTGCCGGCGTCGCCTTTGGCCGGCGGGCTGATCCACAACCCCCAATCCGGGCCGAGGGCGGCGAGCACCTTCGGCAGCGCCGCCTTGCCCACCAGCGGGCCGATCACGTCGTCGAACATCTGCTTCAACCCGGCCTTCCCCTCGTCGCTCAGGAACGACCGGAACGCGGCGTGAAGCGTGTCCCACTCGACCCGCCCGCCGACCGCCACGAGCGCGTCGGCCGGCACAGCCGCCCACACCGCCGAGGGCTTGTCGCCCGGCTTGAACAGCATCCGCAACTCTTCCGGCACCTTGCTCGGGGTGGCCACGGCGGTCACGGAGAGCGTCGCGCCGGTGTCGAGTGTCAGGCTGATGCCGACCGCTTCGGTCGCGCCCCACAGGCGGGCGAACTGCTTCAGGAACGCCTTCTGGTTCGGGTCGGCGGAGGCCTTCTCTTGCGCGGTCAGATCGGCGACGAACGAGGCCGGCTCGAACAGCAGCACGGCGGTGGCGGACCCGATGCCGAGTTTGTCGACGGCCCCGGCGAGCGGGCAGGGCGTCTTGTCGGTGCCGTCGATGCGGTCGATCACCTGCTTCAACACCGCCTCTTGCACGGTGTACGCGAACACGCCGTCCGGCCGCAGCAAGATGTACTCGGTGCGCCCGTCGGCCTTCTGCCGCTCGACGTACCCGATACCGTTGTGCGTCTTGTCTGCCGTGCCCTTCAGTTCCTTCGACTGGATTTGTGCGGCGTTCAGCTTGCCCACCACCTTCGCCAGCGTGGCGGGCTTGGCCGCCTTGCCGATCAGCACGCCGGAGTCTTGGTCCGCCTTGCCGTCGGCGGGCGGCTGGTAGGCGAACGCCACGGCATCGCCGAGGATGTCGTCTCGCAAACCGGCGAACGTCAGGCCGAGGTTGTCTTTCAGGACGTTTTGAACGGTGGCGAGTTGTTTCATTTCGTCCGACGCGAGCAGCGACTTGCCGAGTTTCGATTCGGCGAACAGGGCGGCGAACGGCGACTCACTCAGACGGGTGGCGGCCCCGCGGAAGTCTTGCACGACGAAACAAACGGTCGTCTTCGGCGGCACCAACTTCATCACGTCGGCCGTCGGGCCAGCGAACAGCGGGGCGGCGAGGAGGGCGACGGCGAAGAGGGCGATGACGCGGGGCATGGGTACTCACTCTTCTGAGCGGGGGGCGTTAGCCCCCTGAGTCTCAGGGTGCTAAGCCCCCCGCTCAGGATCAATTGGGCTTCAGCCCGGTATCCCGCAGGAACAGGCTGATCGCCCGGCGGGTGCTGCCGGTCATCGGCTCCAGGCCACTCTTCGCGGCGGCGGGCATGGCGGCGATGGCTTCGGTGCCGTGCTGGTCGGCGGGCAGCGGCTTCGGGTCGGGGGCTTTCACCGGCTCCGTCGGCAACAGCGTCCGCGGGGCGGCTTTGTCGGCGGTGATGCGGGTCAGCTTGGCCAGCGCGTTGCCCGCTTCGGAGAACTGCTCACCGATGTTCGGGGACGGGGCCGACGGCTCCGGGATGGACACGATCGGTTGCGGCGCGGGGTTCGGCTGTGGCTGAGTCTTCGGCCACGCGAAGTACCCGACCGCCAGCACCGCCACCACCCCGGCCAGCGCGCTCGCCGAGGTCGCCTTCCACGGGAACCGCGGGCGGGCGAGCACGGCGGCGGTGGCGCGGTCGGCGAACCCGGCCGGCGGCGGGATGAGCCGGGCCTGTTCGCGGGCGGAGTACGCCGCGAGTGCTCGGTCGAACGGGTCTGGGGTGGGCGTATTCATGGGGCTATGGGTTCCACGGGCATCAGCCCTCTCGCCTTCAAATGCTCCAGCATCAGGTGGCGGGCGCGGTGCAGCCACGTCTTCACCGTGCCGACGGGTCGGCCGACGATCTCCGCGATCTCCTCGTAACTGCGGCCGGACTCATGAAACAGGACGAACACCTCGCGGTACTCGGCCCGCAACTCGTTCACGCACTCGGCGATGGCGGCGGCGAGTTCGCCGTCACCGGCGGGCGGCTCCTTGTCCGGCAACTCGGCCAGGTAGTCGGCGGTCGGCGGGCGCTTCACCCGCTTGGCCATGGCCGTCCGACAACGGTTGACGGTGATGCCCAACACCCACGGGCGGAGCGGGCGGGCACCGTCCCAGCGGTGCAGGCTACGAACCACCCGCAGGAACACCTCTTGGGCCACGTCCTCAGCGTCGTGCCGGTGGCGGAGCAACCGCACGCACAGGGCATACACGTCGGTCTGGAAGCGGTCAACCAGTTCCCGCACCGCGGACGGGTCGTCGCGGAGGCACCGCCGGACCAGTTCGCGGTCGTCGGTCACGAGCCGTCCTCGGTCGGTGGAGTGTACCCGCGGGGCGGGCGGGGGGTTTCACGCCGCTTATTCGCCCGCCGCGGGGTGGGATTTGAGCGGACCCCGCGGGTAGCCTAGTTTACCCCAGTGTGGGCGGGGGAAACGAACCGGCCCGGAGGGTCACTCCGGGCCGGCTGCGGGACGGGCGTCGCTCACTTGATCGCGTCGATGGCTTCGAGCCATTTTTTGAACACGGCCAACTCACTCTTGTGGGCACGGTGAGCGATGGGGCCACGATCCTCCTCTTTGAGGTCGCCCTCTTCGCCGCGCAGGATGTAGAGCGTCTCATCCCCGTCCGCCTGAAGGTAGACGTACTGGAACACTGGCACCACGAACCCCCACCAGCCGGGGTCGTGGCTGTCGTTCAGTGAGACTTGAGTGAACGGGGTACGCTGGCCGGGGAGGAAATACTGCAAGAATCCCGCGAGGCTCTCCGAGGGGAGCGGGGTGGTGCCGGGAATGCCGTTGTTCGGGTGCCGGTCGTCGCAGTAAACGAACTTGACGGCGACCTTCGCGGCGATGGCGTCCACCACCGAGTTGCCGTAGGTCGGCTCGTTGTGGTTGCTGTGCGTGCGGAACGGGGTCAGGCCGAGCACCCACACGAGCCGCACGTCCGAAGCCGGAGCCATCTCCTTCTGCCGGGCGTACCACCGCACCTCGCCGGCGAACTCGGACGCCGAACACGGCTCCGAGTGCCACCGCCGCCACTTGTCGAACATCGCCGGCGGGGTCTTTCCGGTCGTGAAGTTGCGGAAGAAGTAGTCGTCGATGCGGGCGTGGACATTCGTCTTTGCGTCGTGCGGAGTTACGCTCCCGAGGCAGAGGAATTTGAGCAGCACGCGGGCCTCTTTCGTCCACACGTCGCCGGGGCCGGGGTCGCCGCCGAGCATATTTCCGATCGGCCCGTAGCTGTTGCGGCCGAGCGGTTCGTGCAACTTCGTCTTGCTAGGCAGTCGCACCCCAGCGTCCTTGAGGAACTGGTACGCCTTGCCGACCAATAGCCCGGCCATGCCCGATGCCCCATGCTTGAGCACCTGCTCGTCCCGCCCGCCGAACAGGTCGGTGCGGTTGCGTACGACGCACAGATATTGTTCGAGTTGGCGGAGCAGGTCGAGCGACGGCCCGGCCCACGCCTTCGTGTCCACCTCTGGGATTGGCGGCGGAGGGTTCGGTATCGAATTGTAAGGCCCGTGATGCACTGCCTCGCCCGCCGATGGCGGAAAGGGAACATCCTCGGCGGTGGTGGGCGGAGTGCCCTTCTTCGGGGTCTTCTTGCCGCCTTTGTTCTCTGATCGGGGTGGCATGACGGGAGGCCCTTGAGCTTGGGGCCGGCCTGGGCGGATTTCTCACTTTTTACGAGTTACGCACTTGACCCGTCGGGCAACAGGTAGATCGGGTTAGTGAGGTACTTGCGGACCGCCTCCCGGACGATGCCCCACTTCGCCGCGAACCACCTGACGCCGGTGGTGAATCGGTGGTACTCCAGCCGCACGAACGCCCGGAGGGCGCACCCGATGTGGTTCCGCTGGCTCCGCGCGGCTCGCGCCTGGC
>JANNQE010000843.1:0-10286 GCA_031441625.1 Planctomycetia bacterium | reverse complement strand
TCGGGCGGGTGGTGTCCGGCACCGTCGCGGTGAAGTTGGCAGTGGTCGCCACACTCGGGTTGCCGGCGGCGTCGGCCGCCGCGCCGTCGAGCAGGCTCACCTGCACGCTGGTACCTGTCGGGGTGACGGTGAGCGTGTACGTCGTGCCACTGCCGCTGAGCGTGCCGGGCGTGGCGTTCGTCAACTGCACGTCGCCGGAGGTGAACCCGCTCACCGCCTCACTGAAGGTGATGGTGAGCGTGATCGGCGTGCCGACGACGAGCGGGCCGGGGGCGGTGACCGTCGCGGTCGGGCGGGTGGTGTCGGCCGGGATGACGGTGTCGGTGTCGGTGGCGATGTTGTTGTTCGAGTCCAGATCGACGTAAGTGATCGCCGGCGAGAAGGCGGTGGCCGTCACGGACAGGGTGCCGGTGGCCGTCGGGCTGACTGTGCCGGTGACGGTGTACGTGACCGTCGCCCCGACTGGCAGCGTCAGGCTGTTGCTGATCGGCCCGGCCCCGCTGGTGTTGCCGGTCGCGCCGCCGGCCGCCACACTGCCGAAAATGCTGTTCAGCAGCGCGGCCGGCGGGGTGAGGGTGAAGGCCGCCCCGCTGACGGCCCGCGGGCCGGTGTTCCGCACCACCACCGTGTAGCTCACCTGCTGCCCCGCCGTCACGCTCGACTGGTTGTCGGTGATCGTGACCGACACGTCCACCCGGTCTTGTTCCAGCACCACGCTCGTGGCCGTGTACCGCACCTTGAAGTTCAGTCCGTTGACGGGCACCACCGCGCCTTCGGGCAGGCCGGCGAACTGGCCGACCACGCTGCCCGCCTGGAGAATGGTGAACACGAGGGACGAGAATGGGGTGGACGCCGGGTTGACGAGCAGGGTGGAGGCCCCGATGTCGGCGATGCCGCTCACGGTCAGTTGGTCGTATTGCGTGCCCGCCGCCGGGCCGTTCAGGTCGACCGCGAACACCGAGCCGGACGACATGGCCAGCTTGCCGGTGATCGACACCGCGGCCGTGCCGTTCGCCCCGCCGGGCTTCAGGGTGATGCCGCTGCCGACGGCCACGTCCCCCGTCGTGCCGCCCGCGAACGCCAACACCTGCCCGCCCGGCGCGATGGCCGCCGTCGCCGCCGACAGGTTGCCGAAGGCGTCACTCCCGACGGTCGCGGGCTGGTTGCCGGGCAGGGTCGGGTCGGCGTCGGTAATGGGGGTGCCGTTCGCCAGGGCCGCCCAGGCGGGGTTGAAGTAGGCCAGGGCCGGCTGGCTCTCGAACGCGGCGAAGTACGTGGCCAGTGGGCTGTTCGGGGCGGAACTGAGGGCGGAGGAGTAGCTGATGTCGTCGAACGCGAACCCGGCTGCGGCGGTGTCACTCGCCCCGGTCACGATGTCGCTCGGCTTGAACCCGGAGCGGAGCATCAGCCGGTTGGTCTGGCGGTAGGTGTACGGCGAGTCGGTCCCCTCGAAGTACCCCTCCAGAGTGCCGATCTCCGGGACGTTCGTGGCCGGGTTGATGAACGGGACGCCGTCGATGGTGAGGGTGAGCGTGTCGTTCGCTGAGCCGTCGCGGAACTGGGAGGTGATGTCCAGTCGGTGCCACACCCCGCGGCTCAGGGTCGAGCCGTATTCGTACCCGTACAGGGTGCCGGTGTTGCCGTTCGGCTCACTGAAATACAGTCGCAGCCCGCCGTCGGCGTCGGCGTAGTTGGCAAACCCGATGAACGAGTTGCGGTCGGTCCCGTCCGCAGTCCCCAGATCGATCTCGATGTTCGACCCGTCGGCGACGGTGGCCACCGTGCGGAACCAGACGGTGGCGGTGAACAGGTCGGCCGCCGCCCCGGACGACGGCTGCCCGGCGGCGACCGACAGCGCCGGGCCGAAGGGCCAGCCGCTGAACCCGCCGTTGAAGTTGCCGTTGGCCGTGCTGTTCGACACGACCAGCGCGCCGGTGCCCTGGTGGCCCAACCCGTTGCCCTGGTTCACCCCCTGCGTGACACTGGTGCTGATATCGACCGAGCCGCCCGACCAGCCGTCCTGCCCCTGGACGGTGCCGGGCACGAACCCGGCGGGGGTGGTACGGTCTTCGAGGAGGGTCAGGAGCGGGACGACGGTACGGCGACGCATGGGGAAACTCACGGGGGTAGGGTATCCGGATCAACGCGCACAAACGCTACGACCGGCCGACGCGGTCAATGTGGTGTGGTCAGCGTAACAATTTCGGCCGACAGAAGAAGGGTAGTGATCCGGCAAGCAGGCGTGATGAAGTTCGGGTGTCGGCAGTTCGGACGGCAGTTGTGTGAAGATTCAGGGCGTGGCCGAAGGGTGGCGACTGGTCAGTTGCGGGGGGTGTTGTCGAACTTGAAGAGCAGGCGGCGGGCGTTGATGTCGAGCGCTTCGAGGATGCCGAGGACCGAGTCGGACGGGATGTGGTAGTGGTGTGCCCAAGAGATGACGTCGAGGTTCTCTTGTCCGGCTTTGAGCAGTTCGAGTACGCAGTTCATCAGGTCGCGGTCGGTCGGGAAGTCGCGGGAGAGGAGGCCGAAGTCGCCGCGGTAGAGTTCGATCCAGAAGCGTTTCCCCTGCAGGTGCTCCAGCCACCGCGCCCGCAGATACCCCCGCCAGTGATCCTGCACCCACTGCCTCACCGCCCGCTCGCCCAGGTCGTACCCGACGCGCTCGCTCTCGATCCACTTGAAGCGGTCGATCTCCAGCTTGCTGTCGCTGTACACGCTCAGCCGCTGGACGCCGGTGCGGTCGGCGTGGGTGGTGACGATCGTGGGCAAGTCGCAGGACATGGGCGTCACCGGGCCGGGCAACGAGTGCATCCTCGCGGGACGAGGCGAGGTCTCACTCACCGTTATAGCCCACCGGGGTGGTGGGCTGCAACAGAATTGCCCACACGATTTCTACATCAATTTCCGAGGCGGACGACGGGTGCGGAAGTTGATCATACAGATGTCCGAGTATCACACACCGTGAGCGGATGGTTCGCACCGACTCCCCCACCCGGTGTGAGAATCATCCGGCTGCGTGCAAATCACCCTTCGCGGTGCGAACCATCCACCGCCGAAGTCGCCACCGTTGTCGGCCGGTTGGACGGGTTGAGTCGGGTTCGCAACGGGAACGGAGGGGAATTCACACTCGGGGTTGAAAAAAAACTACACTGGCGTCACGCTAGGTCGGTCGGCGACGTGGTAGAATTCGATCCTGTCGGCCGCTCGTTCCGCCCGCTCGGATCCGAGCCTGAGCAGTCCCCGCCGTTCCCGGCCTTTGCCTTGATGCCGGCGGCACCCACACAGTACTATGAGTGCCGGTCGCACCGACGATTCCGGCACCGCAACCCGAGAGGCCCGCCGTGAGTAACCGTCCACCGGACTCGCAAGATCGCGCGCGGTTCACGCAGCAACTCGACTCCGCCTTCGAAGACGCGTCGCGGCTGGCCGGGTCCAGCCTCGCCCCCACCGACTTCTACGAGAAGTTCCTCAACCGCACCCTCGGTGCCATCAACGCGCCGGCCGGGGCCATCTGGCTGCGCACCCCGCAAGGGTTCTTGCAGGTGGCCGCCCAGCAGAACCTGGACAAGATGGGGCTGGACGACAAGCGGGGCGGGAGGCAGTGCCACAACGAAGTGCTGCGGCAGATCTTCCAGGCCGCCCCGCCACGGCCGGTGCTCATCGAACCGCAGGGCCGATTGGGCAACGGGCCGGTCGAACCGGGCGGCGTACCGGCCGCCAACCTGACCGACTACTACGCCCTGTTCGCCCCCATCGTGGGGCCGGAGAAGCAGTCCCTCGGCCTGCTCGAAGTGTTCCAGGAGTCGAACCACGACCCGCGGATGTACCAGACCTACCTGCAATACACGTTGCAGATGGCCGGGTACGCCAGCCAGTACCACTCGTTCAGCGGCAGCCGCCAGAACGCCGGCACGGAGAAGGCGTTCACGCAGGTCGAGGCCTTCGCCCGGCTGATTCACACCACCCTGAACCCGACCGAGTGCGCCTACCACGTGGCGAACGAGGGGCGGAAACTGATCGAGGCCGACCGCGTGTGCGTGGGCGTGCGGCACGGGAGCAAGTGTACCGTCGAGGCGGTGAGCGGGGCGGACGTGGTGGAGAAGGCGAGCACGCACGTGCGGCGGCTGAAGGCGCTGTTCGACGCGGTGCTGAAGTTCAACGACCGGCTGGTGTTCCAGGGCACGCGGGATGAGGCCCTGCCGCAGTGGGTGCTGAAGGCGCTCGACGAGTACCTGGCCGAGAGCCAGCCGAAGCTGCTGGAGGTGTCGCCCGTCCGCGACGAGCGGGAGAAGGACCCCGACAAGCCGGCCCGCTCCGCCCTCCTGGTCGAGGTGTTCAACCCGCCCGAGCAGACCGAAGCGCTGCTGCAACGGGTGGACGTGGTGGGCAGGCACGCGGCGAGCGCGCTGTACAACGCGGCTGAGATGAAGCGGATCCCGTTCAAGGCCCTCTGGTGGCCGGTCGTCAAGCTGCAAGACGGCTTGGGCGGGAAGGCGAAGCTGTACACCGTCCTCGGCGTCATCGCCGCCCTGCTCCTGATCGCCGTCATGGTGTTTTGGCCGGCCACGCTCAAGCTCGACGCGAAGGGGCAGTTCCTGCCCGAACACATGCGCCAGGTCTACCCGCCGGCGCGGGGCGACGTGTGGGAGGTGATGGTGCTGCCGGGGCAAACGGAAATCAGGCCCGGTGACTCGGTGGTGAAGCTGTTCGACAAGGGGCTGGCCGAACAACTGGCCAAACTGGATCAGCAGATCACCATGGCCGTGCGGGAGAAGGAACTGCACACGAACAGCCTGAAGAATCTGCCACCCGAATCGACCTCGGTGGTGGACCTGAACATCAAACTGGCGGCGGCGGTGGCGCAGGAGAAGTCCGCCAACGAACTCAGGGAAATCCTGATGTACCGCAACAACATGATCTCCGGCGAGCTGGGCTTCTTCCTGGCCAAGGCCCCGCCCCTGCCAGACCGCGCCGGCGGGCGGTGGGCGAACATCAGCGGGGGCGACGCGCGGGAGAAACTGCGGAGCGAGGTGCAGCCGTCGCAACCGCTCGTGCGACTGGGGGCCATCGACGGGCCGTGGCGGGGCGAGATCAAGATCCCGCAGCGGGCCATCGGGCACGTCAACCGCGCGTTCGACACCGACGGCGACCACAAGACGGACGCCGACCCGAAGGGGTCGGGCGAGCAGGTGAAGTACCTGGACGTGACGGTGCTGTTCGGCGGGTTCGAGACGGAGCAGTTCCCCGGCAAGCTGTTCGAGAACGAGGTGAGCATCGAGGCCGTGCCGAACAAGGACGACCATAACGAGACCGAGCCGGTGACGATGGGGTACGTCCGCGTGGACATCCCCGCCGACAAGCTGAAGCAGTTCAAGAAGGCCGGGGCCGAGATGCGGGTGAAGCTGCACTGCGGCACCCGCTCGCTCGGGTACTCCCTCTTCCACGGCGTGTGGGAGTGGTTCTACGAGAAGGTCATCTTCTACTTCTGACCGCTGCGGCTCCCCTCTCCCCCTGGTGGGAAAGGGGCTGGGGGTGAGGGGGTCGGGGGATTCCAACCCGCCCTCACCCCCAACCCCTCTCCCACGGGAGGGGAGAGGGGAGCAAGCAGAAAGCAACCCCCGGCCGACCGACGCCACTGGCTATCTGCGGCGGCCCCCTTACCGCACCCCGCCCGCTCGGACACCCGACCGGGCACCCACCCTCCGAGCGAGGACTTCCCATGATTCGCGTCCGCCTGCTCCGCCGCTGGATCGCCCCCGCCGCCGTCGCCGTCGCCGCCCTCGGCGTGGCCGCGTGCGCCAAACCGGGGACCACCACCACCAAGCCCACCGGCAGCAACTCCGCCACCGCCAACATCGGCGCGTCCCTGTACCCGCCCGCGGTGGCGGCCGTCGTCGGCACCCAGTCGGCCGGCCCCGAGCCGATCGTCGCCTCGCATGGGCTGGTGCAGTTCGACGAGACCATCACGCTGTCCGCCGAGGTGGACGGCAAACTCGAACTGGTCGCCACGCCGATTGAAGACGCCGTGAAACTGAACCTGCCGGCGGCCAAAGACGCCGACCGGCTGATCGGCCACCCGCGGAAGGCCGACTGGAAGCACGTGCGGATCGTGGACGGCGACGTGGTGAAGCAGGGGCAGGTGCTGGCCAGCCTGGACAACTCGCAGGCGGCGCTGGACAAGGACGCGCTCGTCGCGTCCACCGACGCCGCCAAGAAGGCGCTCGACCAGTCCGAGGCGTCGCTCTCGGAGTACATCGCGGTGCTGGAGAAGTTTGACAGACTGCCCGACGTGTCGTCGTCCTTCTTGGAAAAGGTGCGGTACCGCCTGGAGTACGTGCAGGCCAAAGTGACCAGCGCCCGCCTGTTCCAGGAGTACGTGAAGCTGAAGGGCGACCTGGCGAAGGCGGTGGACCGCAAGCAGCGGCACGACATCCTCAGCCCGTTCGACGGCAAGGTGGTTCGGGTGCTGCGGCCCCGCGGGGTGGTGGTGCGGGCGGGCGAGCCGATCCTGGAGGTGCAGAGCACCGGCCGCTTCCGCATCGAGGCGAAGGTGTCGCAGGAGTTGGCCAACGAGCTGGAAAACAAGCTGCCGATGCCGGTGAGCGTCGAGCCGGTGCGGGTGCTGCGGCCCGAGCCGTACACGGCCAACCACCGCCAGGAGGTGACCGGCATGGCCGTGTTCACCGCCACCACGAACGGCAAGACCCGGCCGGTGGTGGTGTCGGCGTCGGCCGACGGCACGGCCAAAGTGTGGGACGCGACCGCCGACGTGAAGGCGCAACACGCCCTGCCGCACCCGACCGGCTCATCCGTGCGGTGTGTGGCGGCGGCGGCGAAAGGCGACTCGCGGCTGGTGGCCACCGGCGACAACAACGGCAAGGTGCGGCTGTGGGACGTGTCGGACCTGACCCAGATGCCGACCAAGCCGGTGCACGAGTTCGAGGAGGCCCACGGGCAGGGCGTCGGGGCGGTGGCGTTCTCGGCCGACGGGCAGTCCATGGCCACCGCCGCCGGCCGCGACGTGTTCGTGTGGGACGTGGGCGGGAAGAAGAAGAAGTACGCCCTGCCGACCGACCACCGGGACGACGTGAAGGCCGTCCACTTCACCCCCCAATGCACCCTGGTGACGGTGTGCCGCGACAAGGCCATCCGCGTGTGGACGCTCGGCAGCGACGGGGCCAGCCTGCTCCGCACCATCGACTCCCGCTCCGGGGCGGTGGACGTGCTGGGCGTGTCGGCCGACGGCGGGCGGGTGCTGTTCGACCAGAACGCCGGGCGGATCGACCTGGTGAATCTGACCGACGGCAACACCACCGGCAGCCTGCTGAACAGCGGGGGCGGGCAGCGGTTCAGCGGCCTGGCCCTGTTCGGGCCGGACGGCAAGCAGGTGCTGACCGGGGCGGGCGACGCCGACGCGAAGGGCGAGCTGCAACTGTGGGCGGTGTCCGCGTCCGGCCGCGGGGCCGAGCAGAAGCGGCTGGCCACGCCCGACCGCACGGCCGTCACCGCCGCCGCCTTCAGCCCCGACCCGGCCCACCGGTTCGTCGCCGTCGGCACCCAAGCCGGCAGCGTCCACTTCTGGGTTCTGCCGCCGGCCGACCAGATGGGGCTGCCCGGCAAACTGGTGTCCATCACCCGCCCGGACCAGACGACGGCCGTGCTGCGGGTGGAGGTGGAGAACCCCGGCGGCAAGTTCGACGGCCAACTGCAAGACCGCGGCACCGCCCGCCTGGTGATCGACCGCAACGCCAAGACGCTGCCCGCCGGCCCGATGCCGGTGGTGCCGATGCCCCCGCAGCCGCGGGCGCTGGCACCGCTGGTGGTGAACCCGGTCGCCGGCAAGTAGTCATTTCCGGTGAACCGGCGGCGTGAGTCGCCTGGGTCATGATTCACCCAGGCGGCTCACGCCGCCGGTTCACCTTGTTACACCACCCCACTTGTACCCCCCCAATGAGCACGCACACCGACGGACCCGTCGAGCGGCGGAAGCAGGTGCGGCTGAAGGTGCGGCCGGACCTCCAGCACGTCGAGCAGCGGTACGAGGGCAAGCGGTTCCACGTGGTCAAGGATCCCGTCTGCCTGCGGTACTACCGCTTCAACATGCAGGAGTATTTCGTCTTCAGCCTGTTCGACGGCACGCACTCGATGGAAGAGGTGCGGACGCGGTTCGAGGACGAGTTCCGGCCGCACCGCCTGGAGTTCCAAGACCTGGAGGCGTTCGCCCGCCAACTGGTGACGGCCGGGCTGGTGCAGCACGAGCAGGCGGGCACGGGCAAGCACCTGTTCCAGCGGCGGGCCAAGCAGCGGCGGATGCAGAAGTTCGCCGCCCTGTCGAACATCCTGTACTACAAGATTCCCGTCTTCGACCCCGACCGCCTGCTCACCTGGATGTACAAGGGGCTGTGGTGGATCTTCACCTGGCCGTTCTTCTTCGCCACCGTCGGGCTGATGCTGGCCGCCCTGTTCCAGGTGACCATCCACTTCCAGAACTTCTACGACAAGATGCCGGCGTACCAGGAGTTCTTCGCGTACAAGACGGTCCTGTACATGTGGCTCAGCCTGGGCGTGGTGAAGGTGATCCACGAGTTCGGGCACGGGCTGAGCTGTAAGGCGTTCAAGGGCGAGTGCCACGAGATGGGCGTGCTGCTCATGTGCTTCAGCCCGGCCCTGTACGCGAACGTGACGGACGCCTGGACGGTGGCCGACAAGTGGAAGCGGATCGTCATCAGCTTCGCCGGCATCTACGTCGAGTTGGTGATCGCCGCCCTCAGCACCTTCGTCTGGTGGTACACCCCGCACCTGCCGGTGGTGAACAACATCGCCATGTGCCTGATGGTGCTGTGCAGTGTGTCCACGGTGGTGTTCAACGCCAACCCGCTCATGCGGTTCGACGGGTACTACATGCTGGCCGACTGGCTGGAGATCCCGAACCTCCGCGACCGCGCGAACAAGTACCTGAACAACCTGTTCCTGAGCAAGTGCCTGGGCGTCGAGACGCCGCCCGAGGCGTACATGGCACCCAGCCGTCGGGCCCTGTTCGTCGCCTACGCGGTCGGCAGTTGGGTGTACCGCTGGGTGGTCACGTTCGGCATCATCTGGTTCCTGAGCGGGTTCCTCGACCCGAAGCTGAAGGTGCTCAGCCGGGCGCTGGCGTTCCTGTCGCTGGCGTCCATGTTCATCTGGCCTCTGTTCCGAATGTTCAAGAACGTCCGCCAACGCGGGAGACTGCCCGACATGAAGAAGAACCGGGTGTACATCACCCTGGCCGTGGCGGTGGCGGTGGCGCTGCTGTTCGTGTTCCTGCCGCTGCCGGTGAGCCGGGTGGTGGACACCGGGCTGGTGGCCCTCGACCCGGCCCACGCCACCCCGCTGACCGCCCCGGAGTACAGCAAGCTGCTGCGGGTGGAGGTGGCCGAGGGCGAGCGGGTGACGAAGGGGCGGCTGCTGGCCGAGTTCCGCAGCCTGGAGTACGAGCAGGAGATGGACAAGCTGTCGGCCGAGATCGCCGGGCTGGAGGCCCGCGTGCGGCAACTGACGGCGGAGGCCGCGACCGCCGGGCCGGCCAGCCGCGACACCATGAAGGCGCAGGCCGACGAGGCGCAGTTGCAGTTGAAGGCCAAGCAGGGCGAGCGGACCCGCCTGACCCGACAGAACGCGACCGTGACCAAACTGCTCAGCCCGCGGGACGGGGCGGCGATGGGCGTGCCCCGCGGTACCGACGTGGACAAGCAGTACGACCCCAACGACCGCAACGGGCGGGTCGTGATGACCGTCGGCGACCCGGAGAAGCTGATCGTCAAGCTGCCGGTGTCGTCGCTGACGTACCGCCAGTTGCAGGACGACATGCCGAGTGAAGGCGAGCTGGCGGTGGAAGTCCACGCGGCCGGCCGGCACGACCGCGTGTACAAGGGTCGCATCAGCCGCCTGCCGCCCGTCACGGTGCAGGAGGGACAGCGGAACGGCGGGCCGCAGATCCCGATTCAGCTCACCCAGCGGGGGGGCGGGCCGCTGGCCGTCACGCAGGGCGGGGAGAACGGCCAGGAGGTGACGCCGGTCTCCCCGACGTACCTGGTGGAGGTGGAGGTCTCCGACCCGGACGCGAGCATCCGCCCCGGCACGCTGGTGCAGGTGAAGGTGTTCTGCCAGTGGCGGAGCGGCGCGTGGTGGGTGATGCGGAAGCTGGCCGAGGCGACCGACGTGGGGCTGTACCAGTAGGGCGGCTCGGTGAGGGTGGGCCGCTCTCGCCGAGAGCGGCATCGGACCCGGCTCTCGGCGAGAGCCGGCCA
>JANNQE010000842.1:0-8527 GCA_031441625.1 Planctomycetia bacterium | reverse complement strand
GATGGCGTTCCACGATTTCTTTCTCGCCGTGCCGACGCAGGAGCGTCCGAGGGTGCGAAAGGCCGGGACCACGACCATTACGGGTTCACGGTGTGGATGGCCGGCGGGGGGGTGAAGGCGGGCACGAGCTACGGGGCGACCGACGAGTTCGGCCTGACGGCGGTGGAGGACAAGGTTCACGTCCGCGACCTGCACGCCACCGTCCTGCACCTGATGGGCCTCGACCACGAGAAGCTCACCTACCGCTACAGCGGCCGCGACTACCGCCTGACCGACGTGGCCGGCACCGTTGTGAAAGGGGTTCTGAAGTGACCGGCCGGCCCCCCCTGATCCCTGAGTGAAGTGTCGGCCGAACTCCGCGGCGACCGAATCACCGAACGCCCCGACACCCCAACTCAACCACAGTCGGAGTCGTCATGCCGCCAGCCTCTCCCCGTCCGATGTACTGGTCTCGCGGTGCCCTGTGCGTGGCACTCCTGTTCGCGTCCGCGGTCGCGGCCCGCGGGGAGACGTACTACATCAGCCAGTCCGCCGGGAACGACGACTGGACCGGCAAGGCGGAGAAGCCCGACGGCAAGAGCGGCCCGTGGAAGACGTTCGCGCGGGCGTCCAAGGAGACCTTCGCGGCCGGGGACAAGATCCTGTTGAAGGGCGGTGACACCTGGACCGAAGAACTCCGCCCGCTCGGGAACGGGACGGCGGCCAAACCGATCCTGATCGGCTCCTACGGCGACGCGGACAAGAGGCCGGTCATCGACTGCGAGGACTTCAAGAAGGACCGGATCGGCATCCACCTGGTCGATCAGGAGGGGTACAAGATCGTCGGCGTCGAGTTCCACCGCTGCCAGACGGGCATCTACTGCGAATACTCCGCCGGAACGACCGACCACAAGTACCTGTGGGTCGAGAACTGCTACTTCCACGACTCACTCCTCTACCAGCCGTACCAGGACTACCCCAAGCACAGAATCGGCCTCGGCATCTGCCTCTTCTCCCACGAGACCAAGGACAAGATCGTCGCCTCCGACATCACCGTGAAGAAGTGCGAGTTCCGCAAACTGGCCTCCGGCATCTGGACCAACAGCCCGGACAACTTCAACAAGAACAAGGGGAACATCTACAACTTCGGCAACTTCGCGGTCGAGGACTGCCTGTTCGAACAGGGCTACCAGTGGCAACTGGGCATGCGGGGGGTGGACGGCGGGGCGGTGCGGCGGTGCGTGACGCACGACATCGGGCGGGACTTCCGCGCGTTCAACGGGGTGGCCGGGGCGATGTTCCACCGGTGCAAGAACTGGGTGTTCGAGGAGAGCGAGTGGGGGTACGTGTCCATCGGGCTTGGCAGCGGGGACGGGCAGGCGTTTGACTTCGAGTCGAACTGCGACCACATGACCATGCGGAACTGCCTGCTGCACGACACCGACGGGGCGGCCATGCTGCTCTGCTGCTACGCGTCCGGACCGGAGGCGCACAAAGACCTGCTGATGGAGAACTGCGTGCTGAACGGCAAGTGCAAGCGGCCGATCCGCCCGAACAACCGCTGCGAGATCTTCAACACCACCGACTGGAACGAGGCGAAGTGGAAGGACTGCCGGTTCTACGTGACGAAGGGTAACGCGCTCATGCACGTGGCCGACCCGGAGAAGGAGAAGCGGTCGTCGTTCGAGAACTGCGTGGTGCGGAAGTTGAGCGACGCCTGCACCTCGCCCGACCTGGCGGCGAAGGCGACGTACACCGCTTCGACGGAGGCGGTCGGCTTCGAGGCGGGCACGATCAACGCCGCCAAACCGACCGTCTGGAGGGCGACCAAAGAGGCCGAGCAGTGGCTCCAGATCGAGTTCGCCGCCCCGACCGCCATCAACGAGTTCAAGATCAAGGAAGACCCGGCGTCGGCGGTCAACCGATACGTGATCGAGTGCTGGGACGACAAGGCGAAGCGGTGGGTCGGGTGCTTCAACGGCCTGGACATCGGCCCGGAGTTCGTCGCTCCCATCGTCGGCCGCACGACGACCAAAGCGCGGCTGTTCGTCGAGGGCACCACCAAGGGTGTGCCCGCCGTCGCCGCGTTCGAGGCTTACAACGACACCACCGAAGGGAAGAACCTGAACGCCTCCGGGAAATGACCTCACGCGAGAATCCCACACACCCACCTCGGAACCGAGAATGAAGCCGCTCACGCTTCCCAGGATTTTCGCACTCGTTCTGGCCTGGGTCGTCACCGCGGTTGGACCGGCGGGAGCGTTCGAGCGGCTCGGCACCAGGCGCGGATGAAGTGTGCCCCCACCTCGCCGCCCGGTACCTGCGGGTAGACGTGCCCGACCGCCAACCGCCGGCCAACGCCCTCAAGGTGGCGACCCTGCCGAGTTCGAAAGCGGTCGCACTCGCCTGGACCGGCGACCTGGAGCCGAACGTCACCGCCCTGGAGATCCACCGCGGCGAGGCGAAGGACGGGGAGATGAAGAAGATCGCTGAACTGGCCGACGCGAAGGCGTCGCGGTATCTCGACAAGGAGACGAAGTACGGCACCGAGTACCGCTACGCCGTCCGCCCCCGGAGTTCGGCCGGGCTGGTGGGCGAACCGGGCAAGGTGGTGACGGCCTCCCCGCTGCGATATGTGATGCGGGTCAACTGCGGCGGCCCGGAGGTCGCGGCCGACGACGGGGTGGCGTGGTAGGCGGACAGCGGCGACGGGCACCCGTCGCTCAAGTATCGCGGCAGCCGGGTCTGGCCCCGAAGTGAGTCAGTGTCGTCGCCTCCGGCACCCGCCTCAGGTTTCGCATCCCGAATCCCGCTGATAGCGGCGTTGAGGAGTTGAAGTGAGATCATTCGCTGTCAGCGTGCTGGTCGTGCTCCTCGCCGTCCCGTCGGTGTCCGCCGCCCCGGTCATTCCCGGCCTGGCCAAGCTGCCCAAGCCGACCGACGAGGAGGTGATCGGCCCGAAGAAGAAACACCCGCTGACTGAGGCGGACGTCGGGCACCTACTCATCGCCGAGTTGAAGTGTGCCGCCTGCCACACCCGCAAGGACGCCCCGCCGTCGCTCGAACGCGCCGCCCCGGACCTGACCGACGTCGGCTCGCGGGTGGCACCGGAGTTCCTACGTCAGTTCATCACGTCGCCCGCAACCGCCCACGCCGGCACCACCATGCCGGACCTGTTGGCGAACGAACCGGCCGACCAGAGGGAGAAGACGGCCGAAGCGTTGACGCACTTGTTGGTCGCACAGTCCGCGAAGAAGTTCGACCGCCAGCCGGTGGAGGCGAAGGAGGTCGCCGACGGGAAGACGCTATTTCACACTGTCGGGTGCGTGGCCTGTCACTCGCCGCGAGACGACGCCGGGAAAGAAATCGTGCGTGAAGGCGTGGTCGAACTCGGTCACATCGGCGGGAAGTACAGCCTTCCTTCGCTCGGCGATTTCCTGTTCCAGCCACACCGCGTGCGGCCGTCCGGTCGGATGCCTGACATGAAGCTGACACCGGCCGAGGCGAAGGCGGTCGCCAGCTACCTTCTCGGCCAGGGCGAGGCGAAGGCGACGCCGTTTCAACCGCAAGAGAAGTTGGTCGCACTTGGCAAGGCGCACTTCCAGCGGCTGAACTGTGCGGCGTGTCACACGCTCGGCGACATTCCCGCCGCGAAGCCGGTCGGCGAATTGGAGACCTCAGATACTGCCCGCGGGTGTCTGGCCGACAAGCCCTCCAAAGCGCCGCGGTTCGACCTGAGCGACGAGCAGCGGAAGGCGATCCGGGCGGCGTTGGCGAAGAAGGCCGAGCCTCAATCCGACAAGGTGCGGCTGGCGTCGACGCTGGCCGCGTTCAACTGCACGGCGTGCCACGCCCGCGACGACTACGGCGGCGTGGCGGCGGATCGCAACGTTCACTTCACGTCGAGTGAAAAGGAGTTGGGGGACGACGGCCGCCTGCCGCCGCCGCTCACACTCACCGGGGCCAAGTTGCAGAAGGTGACGATGAAGAAGGTGCTGTTCGACGGCGACGCGGTGCGGCCGTACATGGGCACCCGTATGCCGCAGTTCGGCGAGCCGAACCTGCGCCACCTGCCCGACCTGTTCGCCCAACTGGACAGCGTCAAGCCAGTGGACTTCGCACTGCCCAAAGCGGAGGGCCGAAACGAAAAGGAGAACGCACGGGAGAAGGAACTGCGGGCCGGTGGGCGGGAGTTGGTCGGCGACAAGGGGCTGAACTGCACCGCCTGCCACACGTTCAACGGGAAGAAGCCGGCCAAGGCGGGCATCGACCTGCTGACGTTCACCGAGCGGCTCCAGCCGAGCTGGTTCTACCACTTCGTCCGCGACCCGAACGCCTTCCGCCCGCGGATCGTCATGCCCACCTCGTGGCCCGGCGGGAAGGCCGTCCACGACACCATTCTGAAGGGCGACACCGACACGCAAATCCAGGCCATCTGGTACTACCTGTCCCTCGGTACGTCCGCCCAAGACCCGTCCGGTGTCCGCGGCACCGAGACGAAGTTGACCGTCACCGATGCGACTCGCACGTACCGCGGGCGCAGTAGCGTAGCCGGCTTCCGCGGCATCGCCGTCGGCTTCCCGGAGAAGTTGAACTACGCCTTCAACGCCGAGACGGGCACGCTGTCCGCACTGTGGCGGGGGGAGTACGTGCGGGTGGATCGCGGCGGGCAGGGGTCGGGCGGGTTCAATCCGCTCGGCAAGGTGGTCGCCCTCGCCCAAGACGTGTCGTTTCACGACCTGAAGGACGAGAAGGCGGCGTGGCCGCTCCGCCCGGTCATGACCAAAGAGGTGCGAGAGAACCCTGACCCGCTCTACCCCAAGAACCTCGGCTATCAGTTCAAGGGGTACGAACTCGACGACGCCTCCGTCCCGACCTTCTTCTATCTGACCGGAGACGTGACGGTCGAAGACCGCTCGGCCCCGGTGAAGGGGGACAAGAACCCCCGCTTGCAGCGGACGCTGTCGTTCGACGCACCGAAAGACCGTACCGTGTGGTTCCGGGCGCTGACGGGTGCGGTCGAGGCCGACCCGAAGGCGAAGGACGTGTTCAAGACGCCCGACCTGACGCTGACCATCCCGGACGTGCCGACCGTCCTGCGGTCCATCGCGGCCGACGCGAAGGTGTCGGAGCTGTTGCTCAAGTTCGACATCCCCAAAGGCAAATCCACACGGACCGTCACATATGACCCCCGCCCGTAAGTCGTCGGCGTTGCTCCTGCTCGCGGCCTGTGTTCTTGCCCCGTCCGCCGTCCGTTCCGAGGACGTCGGCGACCGCTGGGGCACGGAGGAGCGGGAGCGCGAGTATTACCCGATCGTCAGCCTGCCGATTCCGAAAGACCTGGTGGTCGAGGCGGGGGCGTTCTGCCTTCTGCCCGACGGCCGCATGGCGGTCGGCACCCGGCACGGCGAGATCCACATCATCGACGGCATCGACGCCAAAAAGCCGGACCCGAAGTTCCACCTGTACGCCACCGGCCTGGACGAGATCTTCGGGCTGGCCTACAAGGACGGCGCGTTCTACGTCACGCAGAGTTGCGAACTCACCCGCGTGACCGACACGAAGAAGGACGGCAAGGCGAACCGCTTCGAGACGCTTTCGGACGCCTGGGGGTACGCCAACTACCACGAGTACGCGTTCGGCTCCAAGTTCGACCCGGAGGGCAACCTGCACGTCGCCCTCGGCCTGTCGAACTCCTACGACTCGTTCGCCCTGTTCCGCGGGTTCGTGTTAAAGGTCGATCCGAAAAGGAAAACGACTGCGGTGGCGAGCGGGTTGCGCAGCCCCGGCGGCATCGGGCCGAACGAGAGCGGGGCCTTGTTCTACATCGAGAGCCAGGGGCCGTGGAACTGCTCGTGCAGCCTGAAGGCGGTGACGCCGGGCAGCTTCCAGGGGCACCTGGCCAGCTTCAATTGGTACAAGTACGCGGCGGAGATGGGCGAGGTGCCGGTGAAGCCCAAGTCCGGCACGCGGATCGTCACCGAGAAGGAGCGGGTGACGCAGCTCACGCCGTACGCCGTCATCTTCCCGTACGTCCGCATGGGCCGCTCCATCACCGGCTTTCAGGTGGATAACACCAAGGGCAAGTTCGGCCCGTTCGACGGCCAGATGTTCCTCGGCGATTACACGCAGTCGCTGATCATGCGGGCGACCACCGAGAAGGTGAACGGCGTGTGGCAGGGGGCGTGCTACCCGTTTCGCGAGGGGCTTTCGACCGGCATCCTGAACGTCGAGTTCACCAAAGGCGGCAACCTGCTGTGCGGCGGCACGAACCGCGGCTGGCCGGTGCGGGGGGTCAAGCCGTTCGCCCTGGAGCGGATCGAGTGGAGCGGCAAGATGCCCTTCGAAATCCAGCGGATTACCATCGAGCCGACCGGGTTCAAGGTGGCCTTCACCAAGGCGGTGGACACGAAAACTGGCAGCGACCCGAAGGCGTACAAGGTGACGACCTTCACGCACCCGTACCACGGCGGGTACGGCGGCCCGGAAGTGGACAAAACGACACCGGCGGTGAAGTCGGTTGTGCTCGCCTCCGACGGCCTGTCCGCCACCGTCACGCTGGACAAGCTGACCCGCGGGCACGTCCACGAGTTCGACCTGGGCGCCCTCCGCTGCCGCGACAAGGACGAACTGCTGCACCGCCACGCCTACTACACCGTGAACGAGATCCCCGCGGCCAAGTGACCGCCCCAACGACCGAGGAACCACCATGCGACTCGCACTGATCGTCGTCGTCTTCCTGGCCGCCGCCGCACTGCGTGCCGCCGACCACCCCGTTCCCGAAAGCCCGTTGTGGCTCACCTTCCCCGGCGGGGACGGGCCGGGCAAGGGGAAGCACGTCGTGTTCATCGCGGCCGACCAGGAGTACCGCAGCGAGCAGGCCCTGCCGATGCTGGCGAAGGTGCTGGCCAAGCACCACGGGTTCCACTGCACCGTGCTGTTCAGCCTGAACGACAAGGACGAAGTCGATCCGACCCTGAAGATCCGCTACGACGACAAGACGATCACGCACAACATCCCCGGCCTGGAACACCTGGCCAAGGCCGACCTGCTGGTCGTGTTCAGCCGGCTCATCTCGCCGCCCGAGAAGCAACTGAAGCACATCTACGACTACCTCGACGCGGGCAAGCCGGTCATCGGCATCCGCACCGCCAACCACGGCTTCCTCGGCTTCGACTACAAAAAGGGCGGCAAGAAGGCGGACTTCGGCGAGGACATCCTGGGCGGGTCGTTCCGCAACCACCACGGCCGCTGGCAGGCCGACTCCACCCGCGGCATCGTCGTCGAGAAGAACAAGGACCACGCCGTGCTCAAGGGGGTGACCGACGTGTGGGGGCTGACGGACGTGTACCGCACGTTCAAGGAGGGCGGCAGCCTGCCGGCCGACTGCACGGCACTGCTCGACGGCCAACCGCTCAAAGGGCGGAAACAGGACGACGCGGTGAACCCCGACCTGATCGCCCTGCCGGTGGCGTGGGTGAAGGAGTGGACCAGCGACAAGGGCAAGGCGGCCCGCGTGTTCAACACCACGATGGGCAGCGCGGAGGACTACCAGAATGAGGGGCTGCGGCGACTGACCGTCAACGCGGCGTATTGGTGTATGGGGATGGAGAAGGACATCGACCCGAAGTCGAAGGTCGATCCGGTCAGCGAGTACAAGCCGCTGCGCAGCGGGTTCGACTACAAGAAACTGAACGTCGTGCCGCAGAAGCCGAGCTTCTACAAGTGACGCCCGGTGCCCCTCCAGGGCGGCTCAGAGATAGGGTTTGCGTCGGGGTGGATTCCGTGGGTCGGCGCGAGCAAGGTGCTCGCTGGACCCACCCGACCCATTCGCCCCATCCTCCTTCCCTGCGTCGCCCTGGGTGCCCCTCCCCCCAACGCTGCCTGAGAGAATGGCCGCCTGACCCGGGTGAACGGCCCGGCGCCACGACCATTTCTTTAGCGCGAAGTCCGACGTCGCTTCTTCATCATGGCCCAATCCAGATCTCGGAGACCCGCTGGTACGTGGTGTGCTGGCCGCAGCGAGTGCCAGTTGTGCGAGCGGATTGGCAACGACCTGCTGTTCCACTGGTTCCTCGAACTGTAACCGAACAACGAGGCTTTCGACGCGACCACGTTCAGCAAGAACCGCGACCGCCTGGAGGAGTACCGCCTCACCCAGGCGTTCTTCGACGCGGTGGTGGGGCGGGTGATCACCCACGGGCTGTGCAGGGAGCACCTCTCGGTTGACGGCACGCTTGTCGAGTGCTTGGAGGTCAGTTCGCGGTTTGCACCTCGGGCGACGCGTGGCGAGGTCGTTTGCGGAAGGCGCAACCGGGGCGGTGGGCGAAGTACCGCTCGAGCCGCCCGTCCTCGCTCAGCACGGCCGCCCGCAGTTGCAGGATGGACTCCGCCCCGTCCGGCCGCGTCCAGTGCTTCTGTTTCCCCTTCACCCGCGTGGCGAACTCCCCTACCCGCGACTCCACCAGGCTGCTCGTCGTCGGCAGACCCGCCTGACGATACCGCGGGTAGGCCATCCGCCCGGCGTTGCTCCGTAGGTCGCTCCGCC
>JANNQE010000841.1:0-6586 GCA_031441625.1 Planctomycetia bacterium | reverse complement strand
TAGGGTGGCCCGCTCTCGCCGAGAGCGGGTGCCGATCCCTCTCTCGGCGAGAGCGGACCACCCTCCAGAGCGGCACACCGCCACCACCGCCGCGACGTTCAGCATGGCCACCAGCGGGAACACCAGCCGCACGCCGATCTGCACCCGGCAACTCAGGCTGAACAGCAGGTACGCGACGGCGATCAGCCCGGCCGGGTTCAGCAACTGCTTCGGCCGAACGATCAGCAGTACGGCCGTGAGCAACAGCAGCGGTTCGGGCAGCTTGGCACTCAGCACGACGGGGAAGTAGTACCACACCGCCCGCGGGTGCCACTCGCCGAGTGTGTAGCAGCCGTGTCCGCGGAGGTTGTGTTTCACCTGCTGAATCAGCCCCTCGCCGGCGTTCGGGAAAATGTGCAGGTGGTCGGCGAGCCACTGCATCGCGTTGCCGGTGGTGTCGTCGGGAAGGGTGTTCGCCCAGCGGACGAACGACGGCTCGGCGGCCCAATCGGTGCCGCAGACGAGGAACAGCGTGACGGCGGCGATGAGGATGGTCGGCACGATTTGGCGAACCCGGCCCGCAAGGGCCGCGGGTGGATCGACGAGGAGCCACGCGAGCGGCACGAACGTGATCGCCGACGCCTTGCACGCCACCGCCAGCCCCGCCACCACGCCGGGAAGGAGCACCCGCGCGGACCACGGGCCGCCCTGCCCCGCCGCGAAGTGAAACACCGCCGCCAGCACGCCGGCGGTCAGCGCGATGTCGGTGGTGGCGAGTGACGCATGGGCAAGCAGGTTCGGCTCGCACGCCAGCAGTGCGGTCGCCCACCGCCCGGCGGATCGCCCGCCCCACAGGGCGGCCAGCCGCCCGCCGTAGAAGAGCAGCAGCCACAAGAAGACGAGGTTGGTCGCCCGTGCCAGCGGCAGCACGGTGTGCAGGTCGCTCACCGTGTCGAACGGTTCGCCGCGGAGTTGCTCCCACACCCACACGGGCAGCGTCTGCACGTCCACGGGCAGCGGCATGGTGCCGGCCCGCATGAGCGGCGCGTGACTGCCCGTCCGCCAGAAGTGCAGCCCCTTCGCCACGTAGAACGGCTCGTCGAACGTGGGGCCGAGTGCGCGGGCGGACAGCACGCAGTACGCCGACGACGACACGCCGCACGCGAGCAGACAGAGCCAGCAACACCGGGTCATAGGCCACGGTGTACCACACCGGCCCGAGCGGGCGAAGGCCGACCGCAATTTCAACGAGAGCGGCCGGGTTTATCCCCGCCGTCCCGTCGATTATCGTCGGCCGGGATAAACCCGGCCGCTCTCGTTCGGCCCGTCACTTCTGCTTGGACGCTTCGGCGCCGAACCGCTTGACCGCCTCGGCGAAGCCGGGCGGGGCGACGCCGGTGGTGTTCGACCCGTCCACCTTGCTGGCGTTGCCGCGGGTGTCCACTTTGTCGAACGTGTTGCGGCCGACTGTCGCCGGCCCGCCGGTGTTCTGTGTCGGGTTGATGCGGGCCTCGGCCACCTGATCGCGGAGCTTCTGCACCGCCGCCTCCTGCTGCTTGAGGAAGCGGTCGTACTCCTCCGCCGTCCACTTGTTCTCCTTCAGGAACTGCTTGTCCCCGCGGACCTCCTGAAAGTTCTTGAGCGCCAATTCCTGCGACTTCAACTGGTTCTCCAGGTTGGCCTTGAGCGTCTCGCCGGGCTTCTTCAGGTTGCCCCCGCCCGACTGCATCTTGTTGTCGTCGTGCTTCGTCGAGTTCTGGTTCTGGCCGTTCTTGGCCTCCTCCAGTTGCTTCTCCAGATTCTTCTTGGCCTGCTCCGCCTTCGCCGGGTCGTCGCCTTGCAGGTCTTTCATGTCCTGCTGAAGCTCCTGCCGTTTCTCTTTGCCGATGGCCTCGTCGAGCTTCTGCTCGGCGGCCTTCCGCTCGGCGTCGTCCTTCGAGTTCAACTTGCCCGCGGCGTCGGTCAGTTCCTTCTTCTTCTCTTCGGTCAGTTCCGGCGGCTTCTGGGCGGGGTCGTTCTTGTCGCCCTTCTGGGCGTTCTTGGCCATCTCCTGAACGTCCTTCTCGGCGGCCTCGCGGGTGCCCTTGTCGTCCGACTTCAGGTCCTTCTGCATCTTCTCGACCTTCTCGCGGTTCTCTTTGCCCATCGCCTTGTCGAGTTTGTCCTGTGCGTCCTTCTTTTCCTTCGGGTCGTTGGATTCAAGCTTCTTCGCCGCGTCGAGAATCTCCTTCTTCTCCTGCTCGGTCGGCTCCTTCGGTTCCTTCGGCTTCTGCCCGCCGGCGTTCTTCTCGGCGTCTTTCTTCATCTCGTCGAGCTGCTTCTCGGCGGCCTCGCGGGTGGCCTTGTCGTCCGACTTCAAGTCCTTCTGCATCTGCTCGATCTTCTCGCGGTTCTCCTTGCCCATCGCTTTGTCGAGCTTGTCCTGCGCGTCCTTCTTCTCCTTCGGGTCGGCGGAGTCGAGGTTCTTGACGGCCTCTTCCATCTGCTTCGGGTCGAGTTTCTTGTCGTCCGGCTTGTCGCCGTTGCCCATCGGCTGCTTCGGGTCTTTCTGATCGGGTTGCTTCTCGCCGGTGCCGCCGTTCTTCATCGGGTCTTTCGGGTCGGGCTTACCACCGCCGTCCGGCTTCTTGATGTCGGATGGCTTGGCGGTCCCCTTGTCGTCTTCGCCCTTGCCGCCGTCCATTGGCTCCTTCGGCTTCGGCCCTTCGCCCTTTCCCTCGGCCGGGTCGTTCTTGCCGTCGCCGCCGTCCTGCGGTTGCGGCTTCTCCTGGCCGGCGTCGGGCGGCGCACCCTTCATCGGCTTCGGCTCGTTCTCGCCCGGCTTGGGCGCGTCCTTGCTCTCGGCCGGCTTGGTCGGCGCTTCGCCCTTCGCCCCGCCGGCGTTCTTCTCCGGTTCGCCTTTCTCGCCGCCCTTCTTCGGCTCCGGCTTCACGCTGCCGCGCTCCGGCTCGCCCTTCGGCTTCGACCCGCCCAGGTCGTTCGGGTCGGTCTTCTTCTCGGTGTTCCCGCCGTCCATCGGTTCTTGCGGCTGCTGGCCGTTCTTCTCCGGCGGTGGTTCGGCCCCGCGGGCGTCACCGGCCTGGCCGTCCTTCTTGCCGTCCTGCGGCGGCTTCGGGTCGCCTTGCTTGGGTTGCGGCGGTTCCTTCGACTCCTTCGCCGTGCCGGCCTCGGTGCCCTCCTTCGGGGCGTCTTTCGGCTTGTCGCCGGTCGGCTGGTCTTCGCCCTTCGCGCCGTCCTTCGGCGGTTGCTTGCCCTCGCTCCGCTGCGGGTCCACCAGCTTGCCGCTGTCCTTGCCCTGGCTCGGCTGGTTCTCCGGCTTGGTCATGTCCTCCGGCTTCGGCCCAGCCTTCTCTTGGGCAGACTCCTTCGCCCCGTCGCCGTTCGGCTGGCCTTTCGGATCTTCCGGCGGCTTGGTGCCCGCGTCGGGTTTGGTCTCGGTGCCCTCCGACTTGTCGCCGTCGCCGCGGCCGTCGCCACCCTCCTGCTTCTCCTGCTCCTTCTTCTTGTCGATCTCCTGTTTCGTCTTGTCGATCTTCTCTTGCTGTTCCTTGTTCGGTGGGGGCGTGTCGCCATCGCCACCGTCCGGCTTGGTGCCTTCCGGCGACTTCTCGCCCTTGCCGTCCATCGGCTTTTCGTTCGGGTCTTTGGCGTCCGGGTTCTGCTCCGGGGGCGGCTGCTGCGGGTCTTTGTTCTGATTGCGATTCTGCTCCTCCGGCCGCTTCTCGTTCTTCAACTGCTCGTCCCGCTTCGCCTCCGTCTTCTGCTCGTCCTTCTTCCGCTGCTGTTCGTTCTTGGTCTGGTCCTGCTTCCGCTCCGGCTCCTTCACCGCCGGCAGCAGCCGCACTTTCTTCCGCACCGACTCGCCCACGTTCGCGGCCGGCTCGGTGCAGTTGTCGATGGCGGCGATCCAGTATTCCAGCACGTCGGCCTCGGTCAGCACCACCGGCTTGCCGTCGGCGGTGGTCAGCGTGTCGAGTTTCACCGAGTCCTTGTAGTCGGGGATGTCGGTCAGTTGCGTGCCGTCGAGTTCGCGGGTGAGCGGCTTGCCGTCGCGGAACGCCTTCGGCTTGATGACGAGCAGGTCGTTGCCGACCACCTTGAACCGCAACTCCATCGCGGCGATGCCGTGGTCGTCCTTCGCCGTGCCGTCCACCGCCAGCAGGCCGTTCAGCGGCAGTTGAACCTCGTCCTCCTTCGGCGTCACCAGCTCGACCACCGGCTTGGCGTCGATCTCCACGTCGATCGGGTAGTCGGCGGTGGCGGTGGACATCTCCGGGCCGGTCGGCTTGAAGTCGATGCGGTAGGTGCCGCTCTCCTTCAGCTTGAAAGTGAACTTCACCCGGTCGCCGGACACCTCGCCCCGCACCAGTTCCCCCGAGCCGTCCACCGTCGCGGCGGTGAGCGTGGCCGATTGCAGCGGGCGGTTGGCCTTCGCACTCAGCGTCACGGTGGTGCCGCGAATGGCCCGCAGCTTGGTGCCGCTCTCGGTGTCGTTCGGCCACTTCAAATACGCGGGGTACTGGTACTCGGCCTTGAAGTCGCCGAGCATCGGGCGTGTACGCACCGTCACCTGATACTCCGGCGTACGGGCATCGGCGGCGGCCACGCGATACCAGAAGCCGTTCAGAATGGTGCCGCGGCCGAGGTCGGTGCGGAACTCGTCCGACCGTCCGGCCTGCGTCAGCGGCACCTCGATGACTTCCGTGCTGTCCTGGCTGTACCGCACGAGCAGGCGGGCTTTGTCCGGGCCGGCCGGGTCGGGCAACCGCCCGCCGAGCGTGACGGCGACCGTCAGCGGCTGGCCGTCGGTCACGGTCACGTCGCCGCCCGTCGGGTCGTTCACGGTGATGGTGGTGGCGCTGACGATCTCGGCCCTATTGAACGGCACCACCGCCCGCTGCACCAGCGACAGGAACTGCGGCCCGCTGAACACCAGGAACAGCACGGCCAGCACCAGCACCAGCACGCCGGCCGCCGACCCCAGCCAGATCACCGGCTTCGAGCTGGTGGCCACGTCCACGTCGGCGTCGGCCATGCCCGCCGCCGCGTTCGTGCCCACCGCCGCCTTCACGCTGCCGGGCAGTTGCTCGTCTTGCAGGTCCACCCAGTTGATGAGCACGTTCTTGGCGTCGGGCAGCGTCTCCTCGATCTTGCGGGCGACGTACCGCGGGTTCACCCGCCGCCGCATCGGGCGGACAATCAGGAACCAGCCGACCGCCACCAGCCCGCCGAGCAGCCCGACGAGGCCGAGCAGCCGCACCCAGTCGGGCAGGGTGAACAGCTTGTCGAGCGTGACGACGGCGGTGAGATACCCGAGCAAGACGACGGCGGCGGAGGCGGCCCCGACGACGAGGTCGTTCGTCCGCAGCTTGTTGGCGGCGGCGGAGATGGCCTGTCCGACGCTGGCGTCGCGGGCGGCGGCAGCGGGGTTGGGGCGTGCTGGTGTGGCCGTGGCCATGCGCGTACTCCGTCCGGGGGTCGTTCGACGCTACTGATTATACCTGACGGGGTTTCGCCCGGCGAAGGGGAACCCGGCGGGGTGTTACGCGGGGTTGCGCCGACTCGACGGGAGCAATCACGCCACGACCGGCGGGACTGTGCCCCCGCCGCTCGCCCCGCCGGTGCTCATGCCGACGCGGGGCGTGCCGGCCACCGGGCAGACGAAGCCGTGGACCGAGCGGGGCGGACGGATTGGGGTCGGTGCCGCGAGCCGAGCGGCACGCTGGAACCGGGAACGGAGTGACCGGGTGGGGCAACTCACCCGTTCACTCCGTTCCCGGTTCCAGGTGGCTGGCCGTTGGGCCTTTCGCCCCCTTCGGGAACTATTCGACCGCGACCTACTTGGTCGGTCGCTTCGGCGGGGTGAGCAAATCCAACTCGATGTGTTCCTTTTCGGCGAACGCCACGAACTCCCACAGGTCTTTGAACCGGCGGTCGTAGGTGAACTCGAGCGCGTTCAGCACCGCCCGCCGCTTCTCCCGCACCACGAACGGCCGCTTGAGCAGATCAACCAGCACCTGTGGCGGCAGCGGCTTCGGCTTCGGGAGCGACTCTGGCGACACCACCCCACCGGCGAGCGCAGGCAAAGCCTTCCGTCGGTGCAGTTCCTCACGGGTGAGGCCGCTACAGAGGGCTTCGAGATCGTGTGCAACGTCAGGGGCTGAGTCGGTGACCTGAATCGGGTCTGCCTCGGCCAGGCGTTGGGCGAGGCGGGTGGCCTCTTCCGGTGTGGCGGGCGGTTTGCCAAACCGCGCTCGTCCCCGCTCCATGAGACTCCGCTCGAAGTCATTTCGCGCCACAGTCCTCAGTAAGGCTAGTACCTCTTCCGCGCTCTCCGACGGGAGTAGCCCACTGGCATTCACAAGAAATTTCAACAACTCTGCACGGTTCGAATGCCATTTAGTTTGGGTCAATTCCTTCATCGCAATTGAGATGTATTGCTCCGCCACTTCAACACGCTTGTTGGGGGTGCCGTTGCCCCGATCCCCGAGTTTACGCTGCAATTGCAGGTGTTTTGGTTTCTCGCGGTCGGTAACTCACCTCTTTCGGGAGTGGCTGAGCGTGGAGGTACGCTGCATACGCTTGCACCCAAACTTTGCTGAGGACC
>JANNQE010000840.1:0-2505 GCA_031441625.1 Planctomycetia bacterium | reverse complement strand
GACGAGCGGGGGTAACGTTTCCTCCTTCGCCCCGAAGGGGCCGTCGGATGTAGCCCAGGGCGGAAGCCCTGGGTCTCGCAACACCAAACACCCCGCCCCGGAGGGGCCGACGTGAACACGAACGCCGGCCCCTCCGGGGCGGTGGTTCTGGGACGCCCACAACCCAGGGCTTCCGCCCTGGGCTACATCCGACGGCCCCTTCGGGGCGGAGGGTTCAACCCATGACCGATTCCGCCCGGTATGTGAAATTGGTCGAGTGGTCGGAGGCGGACGGGGCATTCGTCGGCCAGTGCCCCGGCGTCATCCGGCCCGTGCTGTCACAGCCCGGATGACGCCGAGGTGTACCTCGAACTGTCCGACATCGTGGACGATTGGATCGCCCTGATGAAGCAGGACGGCAAACCGCACCCATCGCCCACCGCCGGCCGCGGGGTGACGGCACTGATCGCGTGAACCGCCGGCACGCCCGGTAAACTGCCACCATGCCGTACACCGACTTTACCCTGGAATCCGCCGAGTCCCGACTCGGGCTGATCGTCGGGCTGGGCGACCTGTTTCCCGGCCTGGTTCCGCTCCCGGTGCCGGCGTGGCTGAACGAACAACTCGACCGGGGGCGGGCGGTCGCGGCCCTGGTGAGCGAGAAGGCGCGGTCCGAGTTCCTCGTCGCGCCGGTGTTGCTGGCCTGCCGCGAACTCGTCTCCGGCCACCTGGCCATCTACTCCGGCCAGCGGTTGGACGTGGACGCCGAGCGGGGGTTGTCCGGCGAGTGCAACTACATCCTCGCCCTGACCGAACCGGTGCCCCGGCTCCGCGCCCCGCTCGTCACCGTGTTGGAAGCCAAACGGGGCGACATCGAACTGGGTCTGGGCCAGTGCGTCGCCCAGATGATGGCCGCACGGGTGTTCAACGACCGCGCCGGGACGACGGCCGGGCCGGTGTTCGGGGCGGTGACGACCGGCGAGGCGTGGCAGTTCTTGCGGCTCGACGGGCCGAACGTCACGCTGCACACCACCCGGCTGTTCGTGGACAACTTGGGGGCGGTGCTGGCCGCATTGCAGGCGGCGCTCGCGGTAGTCGCCCCCCAGGGGTGAGCCTTCAACTCATTCGAACCTGTGCCCCGCGGGGCCCTCCCCCGCCCCGGGATGGCCACCCGGATCGCACACTTCACCCCGAGGTCGCCCAATGCTCTCCGATCACCCCGCCGTCCGCGGCGCGCTGTTCTACCCGCGGGGTGACGACTCCACCCCCACCCGGTTCGTCGAAGTGGGCGGCGCGTCAATCGCCTGCTTCGAGTTCTCCCGGCACCCGAACGCCGGCACACTCATCCACTTCCACGGGAACGGCGAACTAGCGTCGGAGTACGCCGGGCACTACGCCGACTTCTTCCTTGACATGGGCGTGAACGTCTGCTTCGTCGAATACCGCGGGTACGGGCGTTCGACCGGCACCCCGAGCCTGACTGGAATGATGGGCGACGGGGCCGCGGTGCTGGCCGCGCTCGGACTGCCTGCGGATCGGGTGGTGGCGTTCGGCCGGTCGATGGGGAGTGTGTATGCGGTGGAGTTGGCGAGCCGGTTGCCGCTCGCCGGGCTGGTGGTCGAGAGCGGGTTGGCCGGGCCGACGGCCCGGTGGGAGTCGCTGCCGGCGGCGGGGGCGGCGGGAGTGAACACGAGCGAGTTGGCCTCCGAACTCCGTCACGCCCTCGACCCCAAGCGGAAACTGGCCACCTACCACGGCCCCATGTTGGTGCTGCACGCGGCCGGCGACACCCTGGTGCCGCCCGACCACGCCGAGCGGTTGCATGCCGCGTCCGGGTCGGCCGACAAGCGACTGGTCGTCTTCCCGTATGGGAATCACAACACCATCCTGCGGGCGAACCTGGAAGACTACGTCCGCGAACTGCGCGACTTCTTCTTGCGGTCGGGCGTGGCAGGCAACCCCGCCAACTGACGCTCCGCATCCGCTCGCAGTTTCCCGCACACCAGCTCGCACAACTGAAACACCATCGGGTCGGCGATGGCATACCGCACCAGGTTGCCGTCCCGCTCGCGGGACACCAGCCCGGCGGTGAACAGCACGCCCAGTTGCTTGGACACGTTCGCCTGCTTCTGCCCGGTCGCGTTGAGCAACTCGGACACCGTCAGCGGGCCACTTTTCAAATGCTGGAGCAGGTCCAGGCGGGTCGGCTCGGCCAGCACCTTGAACAGCCGGGCGATCGATTCGAGGGTGGACACGTCGAGCACGGCCGCCTCCGTTGACAATATCGCCATGTGGTGTTATAGTCGAAACACGACGCCGGTAGTAGTCTAGCAGAGGGGGGAGCCGACGAAGGGCGAAAATCTTCACCGGCGCACACACCGCACCTCGCCCCGAAGGGGCCGTCGTCCGTAGCCCAGGGCGGAAGCCCTGGGTGTCGATGCCCCAAACGGATCGGCAAGGCGGTGTTCGGCGACAAACCCGACGCCCCGGTGACGACGCACCCGACCGGCGAGAACTTCCCGTGGA
>JANNQE010000839.1:0-1702 GCA_031441625.1 Planctomycetia bacterium | reverse complement strand
TCGCGTGACATCCGCGACCCTTCCGCCTACGACTTGGAAAAGGTCGGCATGAAGCACAGGGCTGTGCCGCGATCCGAGTTTGAGAAAATCGCTTCGAACGCGGCCGACAAGGCGTTCTTGTCCCAGGCTGCGATCGATCATGGAGCATTCTACGACACTAAAGGATTCGGCCATGGAAATATGGGCCACACTTTTGGCGATCGTTTGACCGCGGATGAGCGCTTTGCAATCATCGAATTCCTGAAGAGTCTCTCGGGACCGGACATGTAAAAGGTGGGAGAAAAAAGAGGACCGCCGAACAAAACGCTGCAGCAGACGGCGGGGCATGATTCGTTTCTGAGACTTCTAGGTTCAGTAGCCCCGCCGCTGCTGAGCTGGGGCGTTCGGCGGCGGAGAACGCACGGTGGGCGACGCGGGCCGGGGACTCGGTCGCGGGATGCGGTGGCTGCTGTTGGCCTGTGGGCCGATGAATGCGGCCGGTGCCGTCTGTTTCGCTCCGCCCTTCCCGCCCGCCCGGCGGGGGTTCGGGCTGCCGGAGCCGGACCCGTTCTACCTGTGGGTGCTTGCGGCCTGGATCGCGGCCTTCGGGGTGGCCTTCTTCCGCCAGGGCTGGACCGGGCGGGCCGACCGGGCCGTGCTGGCCTTGGCGGCGTGGGGCAAGGGCGTGTTCGCCGTCCTCCTGGTGACCGCAGTGCCGGGCGGGCCGTCGCCGCTCGCAGGCGTCGCGGCGGCTACGGACCTATCGCTCGCGGTCGTGTTCGGAGTCTGGCTATGGCGGTCGGCGGGGCGTCGAGGGCAGGCCGTCCATGGCGCTGGAAGTTCAGGACAAGAAATTGAGGGCTGACGATACTCATCAGCGCCCGGCACGCGGGCGTCGGGGCACCCGACAGAACAGGGAACCGGGCGCTGCAGCAGACGGCGGGGCATGATAGGTTTCTGCGACCCATAGCTCACCGGTGCCCCGCCGGCGGCTGAGCTGGGTCGTTCGGCGGCAGAAGGGTGCGGAGGGGTCAACATGTCGGTACGATCAGCGGCGGTCCTCGGGTGTCTCCTACTGGCCGCGGCACTGCTTCATGCGGGCCTTTCCGCCGTGTGTTCCCGTCCTGCCGCCAAGCCGCTGCACACGGGGTCCGTTCAAGGCGACATCGTGTACCGGATCAACGCGAACACGACCGGCACGCACAAGGCCAACGGCTTCCGGGTCGAGTGCTACGATACCTTCGTCATCGTCTACGTGGACAAGCAGAAGGAGCCCACCTGGACCGACAACTACGTGCTGGTTCTCCCGTGGCACCAGATCGAGAGCATGACGCTCAGGCCAGAGTAGCGGTCGCGCCGCCCCAGGAACGTTAGGTGAGCCTAAGTGATTCGTTTTGCTGACGTTGCGTTGCGGGGGTTGGTTCGGCGCAGACCCTCTCCGGCGACCGTCCGAACCCCTGGTCCGGCAGCCCCCCCGCTCCCATTGCCAAAGACCCCCGCCGGACCGCTCACGCCCCCAGCCCGACTCCCTCCGACGATGGCCCCTCGATCTTCCTCACCTCGTACCCCAACTCCTTCGCCCGGCGGCGGAAGTTCGCCTCCTGACGCCGGCGGTGCTCGTCCACGAACTCCTCCTCACTCCGCTTCACGTACGCCCACCCGTACCGCAACACCCCGTACACGATCCGCGCCAGCTTGTGAGCCGCGGCCGTGATCGCCTTCG
>JANNQE010000838.1:0-1963 GCA_031441625.1 Planctomycetia bacterium | reverse complement strand
GGTGCCCTCCCTCACGGTCGGGCCTCCGAACGCCGCTCCCACAGAAGCAGCGCCGTAATCGTCTTCGCGTCCTTGATCTCGCCGCTGACACACATGCGGATGGCTTCGGCGAAGCTGACGACCACGGGTTCGAGCTGCTCGTCGGCCTCCAACTGCATCGCCCCCGGCGTCAGGTGTTCCGCGACGAACAGGTGTAGCTTCTCGTCCAGCACGCCCGGCGAGGCGTACAGGTAGCCCAGGCTCGTCCACTTCTCCGCGGAGTAGCCAGTCTCTTCGGCCAGTTCCCGCTTCGCACACTCTTCCAGCGGTTCGCTTGGCTCGACCGTGCCGGCCGGCAGTTCCCACAGCGTTTCGCCGATGACGAAGCGATGGTTCCGCAGCAGCACCACGTTCCCGTCGCCGAGCAGCGGCAGGATGACCACCGCGCCGGGGTGGAAGATCATGTCCCGCGTGATGACGGTGCCGTCCGTGGTGGTGGTGGTGTCCACCGCCACGCGAATCTTGCGGCCGACGTGGACCGTTTCGCGGGGCATCCGACAACTCCTTGGTGAACCGGCGGCGTGAGCCCCCGGGGGGTGTTGGGAACCCCGCGGCACACGCCGCTCGGCTCGCCCGAATTGCGGCCGACCCGACCGCCGACTAAGATGACATTGGACAGGCTAGCGATTCGTGCGTCCGATGTGGAGCCGCCTTCAGATGAACAACCCGATGACGTGGGCGGTGCCGCTGTTCCGGGCGTTCGGGGTGAACGTGCGCGTTCACATCCTGTACTTCCTCGTCACCCTCGGCCTGTTCCTGCGGGAGATCTTCCGCGACGGGGCGTTCGTCTCCCCGCTCGACGTGTTCCTGCTCATGGTGCCGATGCTGTTCGTGGTCATCCTGATCCACGAGTACGGGCACGTGTTCGGCGGGCGGCACGTGGGCGGCGAGTGCGAGGAGATCCTCATCTGGCCGCTCGGCGGGCTGGCGTTCGTGGACACCCCCCGCGAGTGGCGGGCGCACACGTTCACCGCGGTCTCCGGCCCGCTCACGAACGTCGCCCAGTGCGTCCTCGCGGCCGTCGTGCTGCTCGGCTTCGGGTTCATCCCCACCCTGAACCCGTTCGACAACCCGTACCTGTCGCCGATGAAGAACTACCACGACGGGAAGGTGTACACGAGCGAGTACGGCTGGAAACTGTACGACGGCAACACCCCTGCTGAGGGGACCGAGAAGGCGAACTTCGGCGGGAAGCCGGACACACTCCGGGAAGCGGCCGAGAAGGCGAAGGCGGAGAAGGGGTACGAGCGGGCCGTCGCCCCGCTCTGGCTGGTGTGGGTGAACCGCCTGTTCTGGCTGAACCTGGTGCTCACCCTGCTCAACTTCATCCCGGCGTACCCGCTCGACGGCGGGCAGATCCTGCAAGGGCTGGTGTGGGCGAGGAGCGACTACCGCCAGGGCACGGTGGTGGCGTGCGTGTCCGGGTTCATCTGCGCGATGGCCATGTTCGTGGTGAGCATCGCCGTCATCGAGCCGCTGGTCATTGCCCTCTGCTTCTTCGTGCTGTTCGCCTGCTGGATGAAGTGGCGGGAACTGACCGAGACGGCGGGCGAGTACGGGTACGACACGGAGAAGGGGTACAGCGGGATGGACGACGAGGACGCCCCGCCGAAGCCGCCGAAGAAGGTCGGCTTCTTCAAGCGGTGGTCGCAGGCCCGCGCCGCCAAGAAGTTGAAGGAGGAACACGAGCAGCGGGCGAAGGACGACGAGCGGATGGACCAGTTGCTTGAGAAGATCGCCCGCAAGGAGCCGATGAGCGACGAGGAGCGGCGGTTCATGCAGCGGGTGAGCGAGCGGTACAGAAAACCGAAGTAAACCGAGAGTCATACCCCACAGTCCCTTGTCGTGGGCGCCGGGGGGGGGGGGGGGGGGGGGGGGGCGGCGCCGGGCGGCCGCGCCGGGGGGTTTGGTGTGGGGTGGGGGG
>JANNQE010000837.1:0-4245 GCA_031441625.1 Planctomycetia bacterium | reverse complement strand
CACCCTATCCGAACAGTTCATTCACCACTGACCCGCGGCTGATCGGGTGCGGGCGGTTCTGGGCGTCGCTGATTTCGGTCTCCGGGTCCAGCCCCAAAGCGTCGAACATGGTCGCGGCCAAATCCTCCGGCGTCACGCGGCCTTCGGTCGGCTGGGCACCGAGTTTGTCGCTCTTCCCGAATACGAACCCCTTCTTGATGCCGGCCCCGGCGAGCACCGCGTTGTAGCACGCCGGCCAGTGGTCCCGCCCGCCGTTGCTGCTGATCTTCGGCGTGCGGCCGAACTCGCCCACCCACACCAGCAGCGTCGTGTCGAGCAATCCCCGCTCTTTCAAGTCGGTGATGAGCGTTGAAAGCGTCTGGTCGGTGAGCGGCAGCAGTTCCTTCAACCGATCCGGCACGCTTTCCCCGCGGAAGCCGTGGTAGTCCCACCCCTGGTTCGGCCCGCCGATGCTGCGGGCGAAGTAGACGTTCACCCACTTCGCCCCCGCCTCGACCAGCCGGCGGGCGAGCAGGCAGCTCTGCCCGTAGGTGGTGCGGCCGTACTTCTCGCGGACCTCCTTCTTCTCCTTGCTCAGGTCGAAGGCGTCCTTGAACGTGGGTGACGTGAGCAGCGCCACGGCCTGCTGGTAGCTCTCGTCCACGCCCTTCGCCACCGCCGACGTTTCGAGCAAGTCCGACTGTTCGTCGATCAGTTTCAGGATGTCGGTGCGGCTCTCCAGTCGCTTCGCACTCACCCCTTCGGGCAGGCTCAGTTCGGGCAACCGGAACCCTTCCTTGTTCGGGTCGTCGGCGACGAACAGCGGGTTGTGGCTCTTGCCCAGGAACGTGCTGTTCTGGCCGGGGGTGATGCTGCCGTCGGCGATGACGTGCGGGAAAGACACGAACGTGGCCACGCCCTTCTTCGCCGGGGCCAGCTTGCTCACGATGCTGCCGTAGGCCGGGAACAACTCCTGCGAGTCCCGCAACCGCTGGTCGTCCGTCGGCGGGGGCACGCCGGTGAGCGAGTAGTACCCGGCCGAGTTGTGGTTGTTCATCTTGGTGCCGTGCTGCATGCACCGGATCACCGTCGTCTGGTCGAGCACCTTCGCCACCTCGGGCAGCATCTCACAGATGTTCAGCCCCGGCACGACAGTCTGAATCGGCTTGTGGTACCACCCGCGAACGCCGTCCGGGGCGTCCGGCTTGGGGTCGAACGTCTCGTGCTGCCCCGGCCCGCCCCACTGGTGCAGGAAGATGACCGCCTTGGCCGTCGCCTTCCGCGTGCTCTTCTTCTCGGCGGCCAGCAACTGCGGGAGGGTCAGGCCGAACAGCCCGACGCCGCCCACACGCAACGCCGCACGACGGGTGATGGGAGGGAGCATGGGTCAGCCCTCGGTCGTGGTCGGGGTGAAGGAAGCGGTGTTTATGTGGTCGAACTGATGCAGGCTGAACACGGCGGGGATGAAGTAAGCGAGACCCGACCGCCAGGCCACCGCGTTCCCACGATCCACCTCGAACGACTGCCCGTCATTCAACGTGACAGTGAACCGGCGGAACGGCTTGGCTTCAAGAAGCGCGAGCAAGGCTGTGTTGAAGTCGGCGGCGGTCATCGGCGGAGTTCCGGCAGGTGTGGAAATGATACCCGAAGGGTGGACGGATTGGGAAGAGACCTCACCCCCCGGCCCCCTCTCCGGGTGAGCGTCGCGGGAGTGGGTAGGATCGGACGTGCCGTGTCGCCGCGAAGCGGCCGTCGTCCGTAGCCCAGGGCGGAAGCCCTGGGGAATGGGGCGAATGAGACTCCGCCCCGAAGGGGCCGGCGTGGTGTTGAACGCCGGCCCCTTCGGGGCAGGGGTGGGGTGACGAGTCCCAGGGCTTCCGCCCTGGGCTACAAACGACGGCCGCTTCGCGGCGGAGGGCGGCCCTCCTTCCTCGGCCGCTGAATCCACCAACACGAAAGACGCTCACCCTCTCCATGACATGGAGAGGGGGCCGGGGGGTGAGGTCCGGGAAACCAACCACCTCCGGCCCGGCGGCTTGCCCCTCGCTCGCGCGTCGGGCTAACAAGCCGGAGAGGGGGCCGGGTGGTGAGGTCTTCATCAAACAACCTCACGGCACCGGCAACCCATCCAAGACCCGCTTCACCACCGCGTCGGCCTTCAGGTCTTCCGCCTCGGCCTCGTAGCTCAACATCACGCGGTGGCGCAGCACGTCCGGGGCGGCGGTCTTCACGTCTTCGGGCGTCACGTACCCGCGGCCGTTGAGGAACGCCTGGGCCTTCGCAGCCCGCACCAGAGCGAGCGTCGCCCGCGGGCTGGCCCCGCACTGGATCAGCCCAGCCAGGTCCAGCCCGTACTCGCCCGGCGTGCGGGTGGCCCGCACCACGTCCACGATGTACCCCCGCACTTTGGGATCGACGAACTGCACGTCCACCGCGTGCCGCAGGTCGGCCAGATCGTGCGGCTGGAGGACCGGACTCACGTGCGTGTCGCTGTCCACGCTGCCCATGCGGTCGAGGATGGCCAGCTCGTCGTCCTTGCTCGGGTAGTCGATGAGCACCTTCAGCATGAAGCGGTCCACCTGGGCCTCGGGCAGCGGGTAGGTGCCCTCCTGCTCGATGGGGTTCTGGGTGGCCAGCACGAAGAACGGCTTGGGCAACTCGAACGTGCGGTCGCCGATGGTCACCTGGTGCTCCTGCATGGCTTCGAGCAGGGCCGATTGCACCTTCGCCGGGGCGCGGTTGATCTCGTCGGCCAGCACCACGTTGGCGAACACCGGCCCCTGCTTCACGCTGAACTCGCCCGTGCGGGGGTTGTAGATTTGCGTGCCCACCACGTCGGCCGGGAGCAGATCCGGGGTGAACTGCACGCGGCTGAACTTGAGGGCGAGGGCGGCGGCCACCGTGCGGACGGCGAGCGTCTTCGCCAGCCCCGGCACCCCTTCGAGCAGGACGTGCCCGTCGGTCAGCAGGCCGATGACCAGCTTGTCCACCAGCCGCCGCTGGCCGACCAGCACCTGCGACACGGCGGCGTAGAACGGGTCCAGCTTGCGGAGGAACGGCGACGGATCAGGTGGGGTCATAGGGGACCAGACGAGGGTTCACCACGAATATCACGAATGCGACGAATGAGAACGGAACACCGAACTGAATGCGTATGGCCGGCCTCCCGCGTTCCTCGTTCGCCGCTTCGGTGTTCTGTTTTCATTCGTTCTATTCGTGTTGTTCGTGGTGAACCCTCTTCCCGTTCGAACTGGTCGCCCCGCTCGCCCCCACTGGTACGCCCCCCCGTCCGGGTGAATGGTGCCCGGTCACGCGATCGCCGTCAGCCAGCGGTGGACGGCGAGGTTGAACGGGGCGGTCGCCTCCAGGTTGGTCATGTGGCCGGCCCCGTACAGCGTCTCGCTCGTCACGTCCGCCAGCCGCTCGGCCATCGCCTCGGCCGCCGCCGGCGGGGTGATGGCGTCTTGACCGCCGACGATCACCAGAACGGGGAAGCGGAACGCACTCAGCGCCGACAGCGAGTCGGGCCGGTCCCGCAACGCCGCCAGCGCCGCCGCCACCCCGTCCGCCGTCTGCGATCCGGCCAACTCCCGCACGCGGGCTTCGACGCGGGTGTTGTGCTGACGGGTGGCGTCGCTCAGCATCTTCGGCAGCATCTGTTCGACGAGCGCGGTCGGCCCCTTCGTGTTCACCAGTTCGATCGCCTTCGCCCGGTTCGCCTTCGCCTCGTCGGAGTCGGCTTCGGCCCGCGTGTCGGCGAGCAGCAGCCCGTGGACGCGGGCGGGGTGTCGGCGGGCGAAGGCCAGGGCCACATACCCGCCCATCGACAGCCCGCCGACCACCGCCTTGTCGGTGCCGAGGGCGGTCAGCCACTCGGCGAGCGTGTCGGCGAACGAATCGACCGTCCACCCGCCGGGCGGCAGCGGCGACTCGCCCAACCCCGGCACGTCGGGCGTGAGCAGCCGGCACACGGCGGACAGTTCCGCTTGCGCTTCCCACATCCGCCGGTCGAGCGGGAAGGCGTGGACGAGCACGAGCGGCGGGCCGCCGCCGCGGTCGTCGTAGGCGAGGGCGGTTCCGGTGGGGGATGTCCAGAGCGGCATGGGGAGGCTCGCTGAAGAGGGTGGCCGGCTCTCGCCGAGGGCGGGTCTTGGTTCCCGCTCTCGGCGAGAGCGACCCACCCGAGCAGAGGTGGCTGGTTAGGGTGGCCGGCCCTCGCCGAGGGCGGGTCTTGGTTCCCGCTCTCGGCGAGAGCGACCCACCCTA
>JANNQE010000836.1:0-1895 GCA_031441625.1 Planctomycetia bacterium | reverse complement strand
GTCGCTCGCCGCGAAGAGTTGTCATCCGGCACTCACTTCACCCGGCTGTAGGTCACCGTCTTGCCGATCTCTTCCACCTCGATCGTCATCTCGTCGCCGTCCAGGGTCGGCTTCCGCACCACCGTGCCGGTGTCCTTGCCGCGGATGGTCAGCTTGCCCTTCTCCATCTTCCAGGTGCCGGTGTCCGTCGTGGTGTTGCTGCCGAACTCGCTCGTCCCCGTGGTCGCACTGGCGAAGGTGCCGTCCTTGGCGAACTCGATCACCTGGGTGATTTTCAGCCCGTTCACGAAGGTGGTCGCTTTCCACTTGCCGACGACCGGCTCGGCCACCGCCAACGCCTTCGCGTCCACCTTCACCCCGAGCTTCTCGGCCGCCTTGAAGTCGTCCTCGGCCGCGTTGCCCTGGCCGTTCGCCTGGTGGGCCAGCCCGCGCTCCAGGTAGGGGTACCCGTCCTTCCCGCCGGTCAGGTCGATGGCCTTGGTGCAGTCGTCGATGGCGTCCTTGTAGTTCTTCAGCTCCCGCTGGGCGACCCCGCGGCCCTGGTAGGCCATGGCCACGTCGCTCGGCTTGCCGCGGTCGCCGAACCCCTTGATCGCCTCAGAGAACACCTTCGCCGCCGACTTGAACTCGCCGCCCGCCAGCAGGGCGATGCCGGCCCGGTTGAGGAACACCGGGTTGCCCCACTTGTTGGCCGCCTCGACGAACAGCTCGGCCGCCTTGACCGACTGCCCGAGCCGCACGAGCGTGTTGCCCAGGGCCATGGCGTGTCCGGGGTTGGCCGGGTCGAGGTCGGCGGCGGCGGCGAAGTCCTTGGCCGCCTCGCAGTACTTCTTCTGGGCGAAGCGGGCCTCCCCGCGGTTCGCCCACAGGACCGCCCGCTTGTCGTCCTTCTCGACGGCCCGGCCGAAGTCGGCTTCCGCCTCGCCGTGCTTGCCGGCGTTGAACTGCGTCAGCCCCCGCTGGTTGTACCCCTCCCACTGGCTCGGGTCGGAGCGGATGGCGGCCGAGAAGTCGTCCATGGCTTCGTCTGCCTTGCCGAGCGCCCGCAGGGCCATGCCGCGGGCCACCCGGAAGTCGTACCGCGTGCCCTCCTGCTTGATGGCCGCGGTCAGGTCTTCCAGCCCGGTGCGGGGGTCGCCGTTCTCGGTGAACGCCTTGCCCCGCAGGTACATCGCCTGGCCGCTCTTCTCGTCCTTGTCCAGGGCGGCCGAGAAGTCTTTGATGGCCGCGTCGTTCCGCCCGACCTTCAGCTTCCGCTCGCCGCGGGCGACGAACTCCTTGGCCGCCTTCGGCTCGACCAGCGACTCGGTCTCGCTCAGGTACGCCTTCAGCTCCTTCACCGACACGTGCATGGCCACGTTGATCGCCTTCACCTTGTGGGCACAGTGGACGCCCACCAGCAGGCCGGCCTCGTCCACCACCGGGGCACCACTGTTCCCGCCGTTCGTGCTGGCGTCGCTCAGGATGTGCCGCACGCCCTTCCCGCGGTTGTCTTGCGGGCCGACCGTGCGGACCTCCCCGTGAACCCCGCCCCACACCAGCCCGTCCCCGCCGTTGGTGAACCCGCCGATGGTGCGGATGCGGTCGCCCTCGTCCGGCTCGTCGGCGGCCAGCTTCAGCTCCTCGGCGTCGGCCGGCAGGCTTTCCAATTGAATGACCGCCAGGTCGCGGGCCGGGTCGCGGTCGACCACTGTCGCCTTCACCCCTTTCACCTTGGCGTAGTGGGCTTCTTCGCGGACCAGCTTGCCGTCCTTGTACTCGGGGAACACCACCCACACGGTGTCGGTCCCCTCCACCACGTGGTCGTTCGTCACCATCAGGCGGCGGGCCTTGTCGATGATGCCGCCGGTGCCGTGGCTCATCCCGCCGTTCGCCTCGAACCGCACCCACCCGCT
>JANNQE010000835.1:0-6414 GCA_031441625.1 Planctomycetia bacterium | reverse complement strand
ACCACTGATTGATTGGTCCCCTCTCCCCCAGGGGAGAGGGGGACACGAGACCGAGGGCACCGACGATGGCCGACTCACCGCACACGCCGCCCGGCACGCCCGCCCCCGCCGGGGGCGACGGGCACGGGCACGACGCCGGCCCCATGGCCCAACTGTGGATGGCCATGAGCGGCGCGTCGGCCGGCGGGCACCACGAGGAAGTGCCCGGCGTGGCCGCCGCGTCCGCCAAAGTCGGGCACGAGCCGGACCAGTTCGACGCGCGGACCATCGTGTACGTGCCCGTCGTGGTGGCCATCGCCCTGGTGGTGACGTACCTGCTGGTGCAGGGGGCGTTCCTGTTCGTGAACGGCAAGGAGTCGCGGATGGAGACGGAGGCGACCACCAGTTCGACCGACCCGGACGTGATCGCCAAGACGAAGAAGGAGAACCAGACGAAGGTGAAGGCGCGGAACGAGTTGGCCGGCGGCATCGGCACGTGGAACGCCAAGCCGGGGACCAAGTCCACCCCCGACGGGCAGCCGCTGCCCCCGGTGCCTCAGCCGCAGCTCGAGTACAACCGCCAGCTCAACCTCACCCGCCGCGACGCGAACGGCAACGTCGTCAACGACCCGCCGTTCCTCCGCTCGTTCCCGAGCCAGGGCGACCACAACTCCCCCGTGCTGTACCCCGAAGACCTGCGGCCGGAGAACTACACCGACCCGTGGCAGGGGAACGCCAAGCTGCTGGCCGAACCGAAGTGGGTGGTGAAGGACAAGCTGGCGACGGTGCCGATCGACGAGATGATCCACCTGATCGCCCACGACCCGAAGTGGAAGGACACGCTGAAGGTGGCCGAGAAGAGGGCGGTGGTGACGCCCGGCACGCTGGGGAAACCGAAACAGTCCGCCGGCGGTGTGACGGGACCGCTGCCGGCTGCGGTTGAGAAGAAAGACGACGGCCACGGGCACAAATAAGGCGAACCCCGACCGCAAGGTCGGGGGTGATTTGAACCGCAACCCACGGCCCTTGCGGGCCGGGTTCGCCAAGACAACGGAGACCATCCATGCCGCACACCCCGCTCGCCCGGTTGCTCGCCGTCGCCCTGCTGGCGTGCGCCGCTGGGGTCGCCCCCGCCCAGAGCGTCGGCTCCTACGGGCAAGCCACCAAGCCGCCGCCGCCGTCGCCCGAGACGCTGCAAAACCTGACCATCACCGAAGCCACGCAGAAGCAGGTGCTGGGCAAAACTCTCCCGCTCGACGGCACCTTCTACGACCACACCGGGGCGGCCGTCACCCTTCGCGACGTGATCGGCGGTAAGCCGACGTTTCTGGTGCCGGTGTACTTCAAGTGCCCGATGCTGTGCAACCAGACGATCGACAACCTGCTCACCGCCTTCCGGCAGATGCGGGCGGCCGATCTGAAGATGACAGCCGGTGATGCGTTCCACGTGGTGTTCTTCAGTATCGACAGCTTCGAACACCCGATGCAGGCGAACGGCCGGCGGAACGCCTTCCACTTCGAGTACGACGGTCGGAACAAGGACGTGCAAGGGGTGTGGTTCCTGAGCGCCAACCCGACCAACCGCGGCGACCACGCGACCGCCGCCCACGCCACCATCACCGAAGTGACGGACGCCATCGGTTTCAAATTCGTGCGAATGAACGTGAAGAAGCAGGTGGAGGTGGCACCGGAGAAAGTGGCGAGTGAGATTCAGCACTCGTCGGCCGTGCTGGTGCTCACCCCCACCGGGAAGGTGAGCAGCTACAACACGCAGTTGGCCTACGACGAGACCGCCCTGGTCGAGCAGGTGAAGACCGCCGCCGGCGAAGGACAGGGGACCACCAGTTCCACCCCGTCGCTGTCGTGCTATTTCGGGGTGGACAGCCCGGAGGGCTTCTACCGGCTGGCCATGCGGATCCTGGCGATCTCGGCCGTGCCGTTCATCGCGGTGGCCGGGCTGGTGGTGTGGCGGGCGCGGGCGCGGGCGAAGGCGGAGAAACAAGCGGGTGGGACCGGGAACGCAGTGACCGGGTGATTGAAGTCACCCCGCTCAACCGCGTTCGGGGTTCCAAGAGATTGCCTACCCAACAGGGGCTGTTGACATGCTCGCAGTAATGGACACACCGCCGTTCCTGCCCGTGCAGGCGTCCGAGTTCGCGGTCCAGTATGACATTCTGTTCTGGTACATCACGGCCGTGTGCGCCTTCGGCGGCGGCGTCGTGTACCTGCTGCTCACGTACTGCTGCTTCCGCTTCGCCAAGTCGGACACCAACACCCGCCCGCAGCGGATCCTCGGGTCGAACAAGCTGGAGGTCCTCTGGACCGTCATCCCGCTGCTGTTCTTCCTGTCGTTCTTCGTGTACGGCGCCCGCATCTGGGACATGGCCATCAACATCCCCAAGGAGGCGGCGGAGCGGGAGTACTTCGTCGCCGGCAAGCAGTGGATGTGGAAGGTGCAGGACCCGGACGGCCGCCGGCAGATCAACGAGATGACCCTGTGCGAAGGGGTGGCGGTGAAGGTCACGGGCACCAGCGAGGACGTCATTCACGACTTCGGCGTGCCCGCCTTCCGCAGCAAGTTCGACGTGGTGCCCGGGCGGTACACGGCCGCGTGGTACATGCCGAAGCTGACGCGGGCGAGCCAGGGCGGGGTGGAGACGCACCACCTGTTCTGCGACCAGTACTGCGGGCAGGGGCACTCGCAGATGGTGGGCAAAGTGTTCGTGCTCTCGGCCGAGCGGTTCGCCGAGTGGCAGGAGGGGCGGTTCAAGAGCGAGGAGCGGGTGCAGCGGTCGTGGACGGGCAAGCAGATGCCGAAAGGCCCGCTCGACGGCTCGCCCGCGTGGCAGGGGTCGCTGCTGTTCCGCAAGTTGCAGTGCAACGGGTGTCACTTCACCCAGAGTGTGGACGACGCCACTCCGCCGAAGGCCCCGAGCCTAGAGAACATCTACGGCACCAAGCGGGAGTTGAACGACGGGCGGACCATCGCCGCCGACGAAGCGTACCTCCGCAACGCCATCCGCAACCCGCAGATGCACGTGCGGAGCGGGTGGAAGCCGATCATGCCCGCCTACCACACCGGGCTGGCCACCGAGACCGACCTGTACAACCTGACCGCGTACATCCGCAGCCTGAAGCCGGGCGACCTGCCGCAGCGGGTGGAGCGGACGCCGACGCCCATCGGCGGCGCGCCCAAAGCCAGCCAGAGCGAACCGAAGAAAGAGGAGGGCAAGTAATGGCCACCGTTTCCGCCCCGTTGATCCCCGCATCGGTGGACGCGCCGAAGCTGGACTACACCCCGCAGGGGGTGCCGCCGCCCGAGCCGACGCCGGCCGAGGACCGCACCCGCAAGCACTACCTGAACCACGACACCAGCCTGCTCGGGTGGCTGCTGACGGTGGACCACAAGCGGATCGGGCTGATGTACCTGGTCGGCGTGTCCATCTTCTTCGTCGCCGGGGCCATCGCCGTCGGGCTGGTCCGCACGAACCTGATCACCCCGACCGGGGCGATCCTGGAACTGGACCAGTACAACAAGGCGTTCACCGCCAACGGCACCATCATGCTGTTCCTGTTCCTCATCCCGGTCATCCCGGGCGTGCTGGGGAACTACCTCGTGCCGCTGATGATCGGCGCGAAGGACATGGCGTTCCCGAAGCTGAACCTGGCCAGCTTCTACGTGTGGGCGTTCGGCGCGATGTTCTTCGTGTTCCAGTTGCTCGTCGGCGGACTGGACACGGGCTGGACGCTCTACCCGCCGTACAGTACGAAGTACAGCCACACGAACGTCCTGTATGCCGGCCTGGGCATCTTCATCACCGGGTTCAGCAGCATCCTGACCGGCATCAACATCATCGCCACCATCCTCAAGATGCGCTGCCCCGGCATGACGTGGGGCCGCCTGCCGCTGTTCGTGTGGGCCATGTACGCCACCAGCGTCATCCAGCTCCTGGGCACCCCGGTGATCGCCGTGACGGTGGTGATGGCGGCGGTCGAGAAGCTGTTCGGCGTCGGCATCTTCGACCCGAAGATCGGCGGCGACCCGCTCCTCTTCCAGCACATGTTCTGGTTCTACAGCCACCCGGCCGTGTACATCATGATCCTGCCGGGGATGGGCGTGATCAACGAAGTGCTCACGTGCTTCAGCCGCAAGAACATCTTCGGCTACAAGGCGGTGGCGTGGAGTAGCGTGGGCATCGCGGTGGTCGGCTTCCTGGTGTGGGGCCACCACATGTTCCTCGCCGGCCAGGGGTACTACCTGAGCATGGTGTTCGCCTTCCTGACGATGCTGGTGGCCGTGCCGAGCGCCATTAAAGTGTTCAACTGGACGGCCACCCTGTACGGCGGGGTGATCTCGTACCAGGCCCCGATGATCTTCGCCATCGGGTTCATCGTCCTGTTCACCATTGGCGGCCTGACCGGCCTGTTCCTGGGCACCATGGGGGCGGACATCCACCTGCACGACACGTACTTCGTCGTCGCCCACTTCCACTACACGATGGTGGGCGGGATGATGTTCGCGTGGCAGGCCGGGCTGCACTTCTGGTGGCCGAAGATGACCGGCCGCATGTACTCCGACTTCTGGAGCCGGCTGGCCGCCATCGTCATGCTGGTCGGGTTCGCCCTGACCTTCCTGCCGCAGTTCGTGGTCGGCTACCTGGGGATGCCCCGCCGCTACCCGAACTACCCGGACGAGTTCCAGATCTACAACGTGATGAGCACGGCCGCCGCATACATCCAGGGCATCGGGTACGCCATGCCGGTGTTCTACCTGACGGCCAGCCTGTTCTTCGGCAAGAAGGCGGGCAACAACCCGTACAAGGCGACCGGGCTGGAGTGGGCGACCACCAGCCCGCCCGACGCGCACAACTTCCCCGCCACGCCGACGGTCTACTTCGGGCCGTACGAGTACGGCGTGGCGGACGGGTTGAGCATCGTCGAGAAGATGGACCACGCCAACGGCGTCCACACCAACGGCACGGGCAAGCAGGGGGTGACCAGTGGCAGCTAGCGCGAGTCCGGTGGCCCCGACCGCCGCCCCCGGCACGGCCGGGCCGGTCGCCCACCACTTCAACAACATGGCCCAGCAGCAGGCCAGCGTGCGGTTCGGCATGTGGCTGTTCCTGGTCACCGAAGTGCTGTTCTTCGGCGGCGCGTTCTGCGCGTACACCGTCTACCGCCTGTGGTTCCCCAAGGACTTCGAGGCCGGCAGCGCGGCGCTGAACGTGGGCATCGCCACGGTGAACACGTTCCTCCTGCTCACCAGCAGCCTGACCATCACGCTCGCCGTCCGCGCGTGCTACGAGGGCAGCCGCAAGAAGCTGATGCGGTACCTGGTGCTCACCACCCTGCTGTGCGCGGCCTTCCTCGGGCTGAAGGCCCGCGAGTACCAGCTCGACTACGTGGAAGGTCTGGTGCCCGGCAACGCCGCCTACCTGACGAAAGAGGCGGCGAAGGAGTACGCCGAGGCGCGGGAAGCCGACCCGACCCTGCCGGCCACCCCCGAGAGCGCGTTCAACGAGAACCTGAAGGTGGCCCTGCACCACGCCAAGCTGAAGAACAGGGACGGCCAGCCGGCGAAGGCGGGCGAGGACTACGACCCGTACCGCGTGCAGATGTTCTTCATGTTCTACTACAGCATGACCGGCCTGCACGTGCTGCACATGATCGTGGGCGTGGGCCTGCTGGTGTGGCAAGTGATCCTGACCGCCACGGGCTTCTTCGACCACACCGCCCGGTACGTGTACATCGAGACGATGAGCCTGTACTGGCACTACGTGGACCTGGTGTGGATGTTCATCCTGCCGCTGCTGTACCTGTGCGGCCCGCACAACTTCGATCAGGTGGGGCACGGGCTGGCCGACGCCTTCGGCGTGGGCGGCGGGCACTGATTTAGTTCCCCTCTCCCCTGGGGGAGAGGGGGACAAGAGATCGGAGCAAAACAATGGCCGCACACTCGAATTCTCACGGCACCGGCGAACTGCACGACGTGGAGCGGCACGCCCACACGCTGCCGACGACCGCCAAGAGCCTGTTCATCTTCGCCGTCCTGTTCGGGATGGCGCTCGTCGCCCTCGTCATCGGGTTCAGCGACGGGCTGGGGCCGATGAAGGTGGTGGCCAGCCTCGCCTGCGCCGTCGTGCAGGCCGGCGTGCTCGCCTACTTCTTCATGGACCTGAAGCAGTCCGACAAGCTGACGTGGCTGTGCGTCGGGGCCGCCCTGTTCTTCACCGGCCTGCAGTTCCTGTTCACCCTCACCGACTACCTGACCCGGCACCTGGGCGTGCTGTGAGTGGGAAGACCTCACCCCCCGTCCCCCACAACAAGAAATGGGTGGGGGGTGTTGAATACGCAAAGCAACCCGGCAGTTAGCCATTGGGAAGTGGGAGATTAAAGGCCAACACCACCCCGCGGCCGACGCCAACACCCCCCCCC
>JANNQE010000834.1:0-4153 GCA_031441625.1 Planctomycetia bacterium | reverse complement strand
GTTCGCCTTACACCACCCAACTCTTGCCTGTCGCCGGGTGGGTCACTTCGATCCGCGGGCGCGGCGTGCCGCCCACCAGCTTGAATGTCAGTCCGAGGGCGATACTCGTCAACACCGTACCGTTCGCCACGTCCGACCGACCAGCCGTCACCAGCCGACTGCCGCCCAGTACGAACAGTTCGACCGCCCACGGGACGCGCTCGACGACCAGCACTTCACGAGTGTTCACTGCCGCATAAAAGACGAACTTCGCGTGCGGGTCTTCCCCCTCGCTGATGATCTCGACCGCGAGATCGGGTCCGCCGACCCAGTGAGTCCCATGATTGACGGCGGGATTGGTTGCGTAGTAGACGAGCACATCCGGGCAGCGGTAGTTCTGCATCCATCCCGTCACACGGTCTGAAAGGTTCGCACCAGGGAAGCACGAGTCGCCGGGATCCCAGTCGATCACCGACGAGAACGTCGAGGCGAGTTTGTTGACGAGCAGTTGGTGCTCGGTGTTCGGCATCGGGGGCACGATGTCGGTTCCCTCCCAGCACTCGCGGAAGCGGTCATGAAAGTCGGTCCGGTACAGCCCTTCAATCCGCGGGTCGAGAATCAGCGTCGCCATCGTCGCACCTCCGTTACTTGGGTGGGGCTTCTTTCAAGCCGCTCAGGAACTCGACCACATCACGCAGCTCCCGCTTGCTCAGCTTCTTGACGAGGTCGTCGGGCATGGCGCTCTTGTCGGGGCGTTCGCCGTCCACGTCGACGGCCGGCACCGTCACGATCTTACCTTCCGGGGTGCCGATGACGTACTCCTTCTTGTCCTTCGACTTCAGCACGCCCGTCACGGTGCGGCCGTCGAGCAGCGAGAGCAGCACGCTCTCGTAGCCCTTGGCGATCTGCTTGTTCGGGTGCGTGATCGACTCCAGTAGGTAGTCGCGAGTTTTGTCCTTCGCAATGCCGTTGATCACCGGGCCGACCTCCCCGCCCTGGCCGTCGAGCTTGTGGCACCGCTGGCAATACACGGCGGCGTTGTTCAGGAAGATGTCCCGCCCGCGGGCGGCGTCCCCGCCGGCCAGGGTTTCGCGGTTGCGGCTCAGGTGGTCCTTCGCTTCGGCGGCACGGGCGGCCGTGTCGATGGCCTTCAGCTTGCCCAGTAGGTCGGCGTGCAGCTTCAGCTTGTCCTTCCCCGTTCGGGCCTTCACCGCGTCGATCAGGTCGAGTTTCAGGGCGTCGGGTACTTTGCCCTCCAAATACAGGTCACACCAGTTGGCTAATGTCAAGTCAACCGGCTTGCTCTCCGGTAACTTGCCGAGAGCCTCGAATGCCATCTGCTTCTCCACAACGGCCGGCTTATCGCCCGTCAGTACCTCCACCAACTCGACGGCTGCCTTTATCGGGTCGGCTTTCGCTCGGATCATCCGCACGGCCCCGCGGAGCTTCGGCTCCTCGGCGTCGGCCATCATCTTGAGCGCCGTGTCGAGTTCCTTCGCCTTCACTTCATCGAGTGCGAAGAGGGAATCGACCCGCAAGTTCGCCGGCTGCTTGGTGTCGGTCACGGTGGCGAAGAGCAGCGGGCCGGCGTCGGTCAGGCCGAGCTTCTTCACGCAGTCGGCGGCTTCCTTGCGAACTACCGGCGAGCCGACGAACACGTTTTTGAGCACGGGCTTCAGCGCGTCCACCGCCACGTCCGCTTTCCGCTCGGCAAGGTCTTGTCGCATCCCGGTGATATGGTCCCGCTTGCTCGGCTTGGGCCAATCGGCGAGCAGCTTAAGGGCCGCCGCCCGAAGGTAATCGGCACGGCCGCTGTCGGCTGCGAACTTCGCCAGCCGCTCCGCATTCTCGGGTGTGCCGAGTTTGAAGTTGGCCGAGAGTGCGCGGAACACAACTGCTTCGTCGGTCACTTTCGCGTCGGTCAACTTCGCGAGGTCGGCCATCGGCTCCATCAGGTTCTGGTCGTGAATCGCCCGCGCCGCCTCGGCCACGATCTTCGGTTCGCTGTCGTTCAGGAACTCGTCGAGCTTTCGACACTCCATCCGCCGCAGGGCCAGCACCATCCCCATCCGCACGGCGGGGGTGTCGTAGTCCTTCTTGGCCCCCTTCCACACGTTGAACAGGTCGTCGCCGCTCTTGGTCATCGTCACCAGTCCCTGCACCGCCGCTTGGCGGACGTACACGTCCTTGTCGGCGTTCGCCTTCAGCAGGTCGAACAGCGGGGTGTAGAGTGCGGCCTCGGAGGCGGGACGAATGATGATGACACCCAACTCGTCGAGTGCAGACTTATCTGCTTTGCCGAATGCGACTGCCGCGGCAGACTGCATGCGGGCGTCTGGTGACTTGAGCAGGGAGACCAGATGGGCAAGGTACTCTCGACCCACATTCGCCTGCCGGCCAAGTGTGCGGAGCACCTGGAGTTGAATCTCGGTATCCTTCTCCGAAAGGAGTTGACGAAACAGCTTCACGGGAGCATCCGCACCCAATGCCCAGATGGCGTGGATACGGGCGAGTTGAGAATCGGACTTCTCCGCGATTCCCTGGACCGCCGCCAGCCGATCCGGAGCGGGACGACTCATCAATTCGTATTGCGCTTCGAGCCGCACCTGCTGGTGTGGGTGGCCGAGTAGTTTCGCCAGGTCTTCCACGCGTTTCTTCTCGAACCCCTCTGCCAGCAATTTCTTCGCCTCGGCCACGGCCGGGTTCTTCATCGCCTCGGCGTCGGTCACTTTGAAGATGCGGCCTTTGCCCGGCGGACTCCACCCACCAACCCAGTCGCTGAAGTAGAACGACCCATCGGGTCCGAACTCGCAGTCGGTGGGCACCATGTTCTTGACGAACTCCTCCGGGTTCTTCACCTCGAAGCTCGCCCCCTTCGGCTTCACGCTGACCGCCCAAATCTTGCTCCCACCCGGATTGCTGGCGAAGTCGCAACAGAAGAAGTGGTCCTTGTACCTGTCGTTCAGGCCGACGCCGGGGTAGTGGGTGATGCCGGCCGGCCCGTTGCCGAAGTGCAGCAGCGGCGGAACCACATATGCCGGCGGCGAACCTTCCGCACTCGGTACGTGCCAGATCTTCTCGGTGTTCCACGGGCCGCGGTTCCCCTGGGCCACGGCGGGCGTGTGCATGAGCGTGCCGTACTGGTAGCCGCACCGCCAGCCGCTATCGCCCCCTTCCACGATCTGCACCCAGCGGGCCTTGTCGCCGCTGTCGCAGTTGTTGTCGTAGGTGAACAAGTTTCCAAAGTCATCGAAGGCGAGTTCCTGTGGGTTCCGCAGCCCGCGATGGACGATCTCCATGTTCTTGCCGTCCGGGTCGCACCGCAGCACGCAGCCTTCCTCGGGCTGGTACAGCTTCTTCTTGTCCACCGTCACCACGTTCAGCCCGCGGTCGCCGATGCTGAAGTACAACTTGCCGTCCGGCCCCATCCGAAGCCCGTGCATGTCGTGGCCCAGGAACTGCGCCCGCACGCCGAAGCCGGTGGCCAGGCTCTCCTTCACCTCCGCCACGCCGTCGCCGTCCTTGTCTGTCAGCTTGTACAGGTCGGGGATGTTGGTGAAGTAGACGCTCCCCTTGCGGGCGAGCACACCGGCCCCGAGTCCGTCTTTGAGTTGGTTGTACCCTTTGCTGAAGACGGTGCTGGTGGTCGCCTTGCCCTTGCCGTCGGCGTCCCACACCATCCGCACCTGGTCGTCGTACTCGGTGAACAGCTTGTCCTTCGCCCCAAACTTGTGCTTCTCGTACATCTTCAATCGGTCTTCGACCGACCGGCTGCCGATGTCTTCGTCCAGCCAGTACATGTGACTGCGGGTGTCGGGCACCCCCTTCTCGAACCGCGTCGTCTCGGCCACATACGCCCGCCCCTGCTCGTCGAAGCAGAAGGCCACCGGGTTGGCCATGAGCGGCTCGGCCGCCCACAACTCCACGCTCATGCCCTTCGGCACGGAGATCGCTTTCAGCGCCTTGTCGGCGTCGGTGTTCGGCTTTTCCGGAAGGGTGGTCGGGTCTTTCGGCGGAACGGCGAATACGAATAGTGCCAGACCGCCGGTGAGGGCGAGCGCGAGGGAATGCAACAACCGACGTGACATGACGACTCCGGCAAAAGGGGGGAGGGCAGGCGGGATAAGTTGAGCGTACAGGATGCGGGCGAGGTGAGCAATCCAACAGGTGAACC
>JANNQE010000833.1:0-8552 GCA_031441625.1 Planctomycetia bacterium | reverse complement strand
GCCGACACGACGACCGGCGACCCGATCAGGAACTGGATGTACCCGTCGTCGGTCGCGCGGGGAGCGTTCATGTCGCCGACGTTACCGGCACAACCGGCACCGCGCAAGCCCGAATCCAGTCAACTGCGTAACTCGTAACTTTTCTCGAAATACGGAAAAAGTGAGCGAGGTGGGATCCGTCCTCAAGGGCAGGTGGAGAAGAGTTTACTGACCAAGTTTAGGTTTCGCAACTCACCAATTTTTCCACCGACTCGGTTTTCCCTCTCGCCGGCAAGACTGCCATCACCACCGACTCACGGCCCGAACGCCGACGGCGCGGGCAAGAGGTGCGCAGGCCGACACTCCGCCCTGATGGGCACACTGACGGTTGACGTGGGAGTGGGCATTAACGCATCCCGGCGAACTGATTCAGGCCGAGGGGAATGGAGGGTGACAGCCAAGGGAGGTGCGTTAACGTGATGGTGTCAAGTCGGGGTTGGAAACGCAAACGCAGCCTGATTTCTCAAGCTGCGCTGCGTGATGCGACTGGTCCTCGCACCAACCCCGACTGTGCCGGTGTCGCTTGCGGCGGTTCGGCCGTCACAGGCGGGGTGTATCGGTCTGGGTTCGACACCCCCCAGATTCGTCAGGATGCCCGTCGCGTCCTCGCCCCGCTCTGGTACTGCCGGACTGAGGAGTCTCGCATGGTTATGCTACGGAAATTCTTCTGGCTGGTCTTGTTGGTGGTCCTCGGACTGATGGCGGCGGCCACGGTGCTCACCACCGCCGGTGCGGGGGTCGGGTTCGGGGCGTTCGCCGTCGGACTTCGGGTGCCGGCGGCGGTTCGGCTGCTGTGTAGCAACTCGGCGGTGGTCGGCTACCTCCTCTTGGCCGTCCTGCACTTCAGCGGGCACGATGAGGTGGTGTGCTGCCTGTATCTCCTGATCCTGCTCGGCCATGCATGGCACTTCCGCGCCCAACTCTGGGGGGACGTGTTCCATCCGCTGTTCGAGCACTGGACAGTCCACAGCCCCTGCCGCCAAGTGACCACATTCGGTCGCGGGTTGCTGGGCAAGGTGGTGGCTGTCGCCGCCTGCCTCTAACAGCAGCCCTTCTCCCCACGGCCCGGTGGGCGAGTCCGACTCGCTCATCGGGTTCTTCGCTGCGCCTCCCCTCATCTTGACGAGCGAGACCCGAAATCCGTTCCGGACAACGAACGCGACTTTTCGACCGGCTTGCACAGTTCACTTGGCCTCCCCGCCGCGGCCCGCCCACTTTATCATGGCGGTTCGACCACGCGGTTCACCCCCCGAGGCATCAATGGGCGAGCGTTACATCTTCAACATCCAGAACCTGACCAAGCAGTACGGGAAGAAAGAGATCTTCAAGGACGTGCGGCTCAGTTTCTACCCCGGGGCCAAGATCGGGGTGCTCGGCAGCAACGGGGCGGGCAAATCCACCCTGCTCAAGATCATGGCCGGGGTGGATAAGGAGTTCATGGGCGAGGCGTGGCCGGAGGCGGGCGCGAGCATCGGGTACGTGCCGCAGGAGCCGCACCTGCCGGCCGGCACCACCGTACTCCAGAACGTCGAGGAGGCCGTCGCCCCCATCAAGAACCTGGTGAAGCAGTACGAGGCGGTGGCCGAGAAGTTCGCGGACGAGGGGGCCGACTTCGACAAGCTGTCCAACCAGATGGAGGCGCTGCAAGCGAAGATCGACGCCGCCGACGCCCACAACATCGACCGCCAACTGGAAATGGCGATGGACGCCATGCGGCTGCCGCCGCCGGACGCGCCGGTGGACCGCCTGAGCGGGGGCGAGAAGCGGCGGGTGTACTTGTGCAAGACGCTCCTCCAGAACCACGACCTGCTGCTGCTCGACGAGCCCACCAACCACCTGGACGCCGAGAGCGTGTACTGGCTGGAGCAGCACCTGAAGCAGTACAAAGGGGCGATCGTGGCCGTCACCCACGACCGCTACTTCCTGGACAACGTGGCCCAGTGGATCCTGGAGCTGGACCACGGCCGGGGCATCCCGTTCGAGGGCAACTACACGTCGTGGATGGAGCAGAAGCAGAGGCGGATGCAACTGGAGGAGCGGCAGGCGAGCGCCCGGCAGAAGCACCTGGCCCGCGAACTGGAGTGGGCGAAGAGTTCGCCGAAGGCGCGGATGGCGAAGAGCAAGGCGCGGATGGCGTCCATCGACAAGATGCAGGCGCAAGAGATGGAGGACCGGGACGAAGAGCTGAGCATCCAGATCCCCGTCACCCAGCCGCTCGGCGACCTCGTCATCCGCGCCGAGGGGTTGAAGAAGGCGTTCGGCGACAACGTGCTGTTCGACGACCTGACGTTCAACCTGCCGAAAGGCGGCATCGTCGGCATCATCGGGCCGAACGGGGCGGGGAAGACGACCCTGTTCCGCATGATCATCGGCCAGGAGACGCCGGACGCCGGCACCCTGACGGTGGGGCCGACCGTGCAGGTCGCGTATGTGGACCAGAGCCGTGAGTCGCTCACCCCGACGAACAACGTGTTCGAGGAGATCACCGGCGGGACGGACTACATCCAGATCGGCAAGCAGCGGGTGGCCAGCCGGGCGTACGTGGCGCGGTTCAACTTCAAGGGGCCGGACCAGCAGAAGATCGTCGGCAGTTGCTCCGGCGGGGAGCGGAACCGCATCCAGTTGGCGAAGCTGCTGCGGGGCGGCGGCAACCTGCTGCTGCTCGACGAGCCGACGAACGACCTGGACGTGGACACCCTGCGGTCGCTGGAGAACGCGCTCGAGAACTACGCCGGGTGTGCGGTCGTCATCAGCCACGACCGCTGGTTCCTCGACCGTCTGGCCACGCACATCCTCGCTTTTGAAGGCGACGGCAAGGTGGTCTGGTGCGAGGGCAACTTCCAGGTGTACGAGGAGCAGCGGAAGGCGAGGTTGGGAGATGCGGCCGAGAGGCCGACGAAGATGAAGTACAGGAAGCTGACCAGTTGAGGGGTGAACGTGTCGCTGGAACGGTTTTGGAATGAGGTCCGACGCGGGGCGTCGTTTTATCCGGGTGGACACACCCCAGACGCTCCGCGCATGGATTCAACGGCGGTCGAATGCGGACTGCGATCCAAGACTGACTGGGTTTCCCCTTACTCGGTCACCGGTTACGACGAGGTCGAGTTTGGGTTCCTCTCACCACCGGAACGAACACGGTTGACGGCTGCGGTCACCAACTTTCGCGCTGTGGTGAGGCCGCGAAACCCGTTTCGCCCTGAACGGCCAACGGTTGCAGAAATGGAGACCGTACTTCCGTACTTCCGAGACATCCTGCTCCTGTTGGAATTCCATCGGTTCCGAGACGCTGAGGCGTTCCGAATCGGAAAGACAGTCGAAGCAGAAATCGCTCCGTTCCGTCCGCCAGAGTTGACCGAGTTGCGTTTTCACACGGGTTACGACTCAACCGGAGATCTCGCGTTGTGGATTTGGGGTTTTGTGTCGGCAGCGTGCCCGCGGAGAGAAGACGGTTGGGCTGACACAACGCACTTGGACCGCGGGCTGAGCGAGGTCGCACGGCGGGTCGCGCCGGAGTTGTACCCCTTCATCTCATTCCGAGATCTTTGCCCGCCTGAACAACCCGCCAAGGGGTCATCGCGGCGGAAGGCGAGGAACCGGGCCACTTGAGGAGGTCATTATGGGCGAGAGCACACACCTGCTCCGCGGGGTGGTGAAAGGTGGGGTGATCGTTCCGGAAACCGGCACCGTGCTTGCCGACGGCACGGCCGTCGAGTTTCGCGTCGTGCCGGCGGAGTTCACTCCGGAGGAACGGGCCGAGTACGAGGAGTGGCAGAAGCTCGGCCACCATTCCTGGCAGATGATCGACCGGTGGGAGGAAGAAAATGCCGCCGGGTGACATCGTGTACGTGAATTATCCGGACACCGGCGGCCACGCGCAGGCGCGACGCCGCCCCGCGGTCGTCCTTCAGGATGACGGGTTCGCTCATCGAAGCCCGCTGGTCGTCACGCTACCGTTCACCAAAGAGGCAAGTACGGCCGCCCGGTTCCCGGCCGTCATTCCGGTCCCGCGGACCCCGACGAACGGGTTGACAGTCGATTCATTCCTGCTGGTGTTCCAGGTGCAGGCCACCGATCGAACGTTCGTTGACGCTGTGCCGGTCGGCACGCTCGACCCGTCCATTTTGGCGACGGTGTACGACGCCCTCGACCGCCTCACCGGGCGACCACCGGCCCCGTCGCAAGGCCAACCGCCTGCACCCACGTCGTCGGGGCCAGTCGGGCAAGCTAGGCGTGGTCTCGAACTCGACTAAAGGAAACCGACGAATGATCGAACTCATCGACGTGACCAAGACCTACGACCAGGGGCGGCGGGTGGTGAACGCCGTCCGCGGGGTGTCGCTGTGCGTGGCGGGCGGCGAGTTCGTCACCATCATGGGGCCGTCCGGGTCGGGCAAGTCCACCCTCATGCACCTGATGGGCGCGCTCGACACGCCTACCACCGGCCGCGCCGTGTTCCAGGGCCGCGACCTACAATCCATGACCGACCGCGAGCGGTCGCTCTTGCGGCGTACTAAGGTTGGGTTCGTCTTCCAGGCATTCAACTTGCTGCCCACACTCACCGCCGGCGAGAACGTCGCCCTGCCGCTGCTGCTCGACGGGATGAACCGCCGCACGGCCGTCACCCGCGCGAGCGAGTGCCTGGAGCGGGTCGGGCTGGCCCACCGCGCCGACCACTACCCGGAGGAGATGAGCGGCGGGGAGATGCAGCGGGTGGCCGTCGCCCGCGCCATTGTCGGCGAACCCGAAGCGGTGTTGTGCGACGAGCCGACAGGTAATCTGGACACGACCACCAGTCGTGAGGTATTAGCACTGCTCGCCGACCTGCGGACGCCGGCGCGGGTGATCGTGATGGTGACGCACGACCCGTCGGCCGCCGCCTTCGGCACCCGCCTGGTGTCCATCCGCGACGGCAAGATCGACTCCGACCGGCCGGTGGTGGCGGGCGTCCCCGCGGGGGTCAGGTGACGCATGGCCCGCGAAGCCACCTGCCCGGCGTGCGAGGGGCGTGTGCCCGTGCCCAAGGGCACGCGGTACAACACGCCCGTCCGTTGCCCCATGTGCGACGAGGCGTTCGTGCCCCCCTGGCTGCGGGTGTCGGTGGTCGATGAGGACGAAGAGGAGGACGAGCCGTACGACCCGGAGACGGCCGACGCCTACAAGGTGAAGAAGCCGCGGGGTAAGAAGGTGCGGGCGAAGGTGAGCACGAGCGGGACGACCGAGGACAACGACCGGCGGTGGAAGCCGCAGCGGGGCGGGCTGGGCGGCAAGCTGCTGCTCGGCATGGGCATCGGCCTGGGGCTGGTCATCCCGCTGGCGTACCTGCTCGGCAAGTGGGCGCTGGCGCAGAACCTGGGCGTCATTGAGATGGCGCTGGCGATCATCGCCGTCGTCGTCGGCATCCTGCTCGTGGGGGTCGGGCTGGGCCTGTTCGCCAACCGCTTCCGCGCCATGATGGACCGCCTGTTCGGGCCGGACTGAGAGGGCCGAGATGGAGTGCCACATGACCGCACTCGAGCCGCGGAGCGGCGGCCGATGTTAGCCAGGGGTGAAGTCGGCGAGCGGAGCGAGCGACGGAACCCCTGGAAACGCAGGCGAGGTGGGAACAAGCCCCGGAGGGGCAACAGTCACAGCGGATCTGTCGCCCCTCACGGGGCTTGGCGACTGGGTGATTCGGTCCAGGGGTTCCGTTCGCTGCGCTCACTCCACCCCTGGCTAACATCGGCCGCCGCTCCGCGGCGTGGTGGCTGGCCCCTCGCTCGCGCGTCGGGCATACGGCCTACGACCCGCGGACCACTTGGAGACTCGATGCTGACCGTGTTCCGCCTGCTGAGCCTGCGCTACCTCGTCCAGCGGTGGGATCGGTCCGCGCTCATCGTCCTGAGCATCGCGCTGGGCGTGGCCACGCTCGTGTCCACCCGCATTTTGAACCAGTGCCTGGAAGCCGCCGCGTCGAACACCACCACCCCGCTGAAGGTGGGCGACTTGTGCGTGACGAACGATGAGTTGGGCGTGGACGTGGGCATCGCCGAGGAGCTGCGGAAGGCGAATATCCCTGGCCTCGAATCGGTGCAACCCATCGCCGTGGACCGCGTGGTGCTGCCGGCGTTCAACGACCGCTCGGCCGTCCTCATCGGGGTGGAGGTGGCCAAGCACCAACTGCCGAAGGGGGAAGACCCGTTCGAGGTGCTCAACCGCCAGAACCCGTACAAGGCCGAGTTCCGCACCCTGCGGCCGAAGAGCTTCGCCGCCGCCTTCCGCCTGCCGAGCAACGGGGTGGTTCTCAGCCGGAGCGTGTACGACCGCTGGGAGGCGACCGGCGCGGACGGCCTCCGCATTAAATACGGCGACCGCACGGAGGAGTTCACCCCGGTGGCCGTGGTGGACTACGACGGCCAGTCCCCGCTCGCCACCCTGGGCACCGACATCATCGGCATGGAGATCGCCCGCGCCGCGTCGTTCCTCCGCCCCGAGACGCCCCGCATCAACCGGATTGATTTGCTGTTCGCCGACAAGACCGACCTGAAGGCGGCCCGCAACGCCACCGCCGCCGTGGTGGGCGACCGGGCGAGCGTCCGCACCGCGGCCGAGCAGGGCAGCGGCACCCAGAACGTGGTGAGCGGCATCCAGATCGGGTTCACCATGTGCAGCATCGGGGCGATGGTGGTCGGCCTGTTCCTGGTGTACAACTCGCTCGCCGTGACGGTCGCCGAGCGGCGGCACGACATCGGCATCCTGCGGTCGGTCGGGGCCACCCGCGGGCAAATCGTCTTCGTCTTCCTCGCGTCCGCCGCCGTCCTTGGGCTGCTCGGCGGGGCGTTCGGCGTGCCCCTCGGCACCGGCATGGCCCGGTTCGCCCTGTACCTCGTTCAAGACGACGTGAACGGCCTGTTCTACACGTCGCTCACCGAGGGGCCGAACACGCCCACCACCGGCACCATGCTCACGGCCGTCGCCGCCGGCCTCGTCACCGCCCTGTTCGCCGCCCTGGTGCCGGCCGTGCAGGCGGCCAGCCACGACCCGGCCGACGCGGTTCGTCGCACGCCGGGCGGCGCGGGCGGCGGGTGGTGGTTCGCCCACCGCATCGTGTGCGCGCTGCTGGTCGGCGGCGGGGTGGCGCTCATCCTGTTGCGGGCCACACTGCCCGACCGCATCGGGTCGTTCGGCGGCATGGTGCTGGTGCTCGTCGGCCTGCTCCTGTCAGCCCCCATCCTGGTCGGCCTGATCGTGCGGCTGCTGCAACCGCTCCTGCGGGCGGTGTTGCCCATCGAGGCCCGCCTCGCCGCCGACAACCTGATCCGCAGCCCCGGCCGCACCGGGCTGGTGATCGGCGCGCTCGGCGCGGGCGTGGCCGTCATGATCCAGACGGCCGGCGTGGGCAAATCGAACGAAGTGCCCGTCACGCGGTGGCTCGACGAGGTGATCCAGGCGGACCAGTTCGTCGCCGCCGGGCCGGTCAGTTCGGCCATCAGCAGCATGTGCCCGAGCGACCCGAAGCTGGTGGACGAGGTGGCCAAGATCGAGGGCGTCGAGTCGGCCGCCGGCATCCGCTACATGCGGCCGACGTACAACGGCACGGTGCTTTTCCTGACGGCCATCGACTACGACAAGTTCGTCGGCCCGAGTCAGGCCCGCGGGCCGGACGGCCTGCCGCAACTCGACAAGATGCAGGCCGCCGTCGGCAAGGAGGGCGTGCTCGTGTCCGACAACTTCTTGGCCAAGCACAAGCTGAAGGTCGGCGACACGGTCACGCTGAAGGGGGCGAACCGCTGGGTGACGCTGCCCATCCTGGACGTGATGAAGGACTACTCGTGGAGCCAGGGCACGCTGTTCATGGACCGGGCGGTGTACGCCCGCCTGTTCGACGACCGCCAGATCGACATCGTCCACGTGTTCCTCACCCGCGAGAGCGAAGACGCACGACTGGCCGCCCACGGGCGTGTCACGGCGTTCGCCGATGGCCGCGGGCTGACCACCGAAGACCGCCCGGCCCTGCGGAAGATGGTGGGCGAGCTGATCGAACGCGTGTACAAGCTGGTGCATTTGCAACAGGTGGTCGTGGGCATCGTCGCCTCGCTCGGGGTGATTACCTCGCTACTCATCTCGGTGCTGCAACGCAAACGCGAACTCGGGCTGCTGCTGGCGGTCGGTGCCACACCGGGGCAGGTCATCATGACGGTGCTGTACGAGGCCATCCTGATGGGCGTGTTCGGCACGTTCCTCGGGTTCCTCATCGGCATCCCGCTGGAGTGGTACGTGTTGAAGATCGTGCTGCGGGAGGAGTCGGGGTTCGACCTGGAGCTGCTGATGCCGTGGGGGCAGGCGTTCGCCATCGCCGCCGGCTCGCTGTTCATCGCCACCGTCGCCGGGTTGCTGCCCGCCTTGCGGGCCGTCAAGACCCGCATCCCGGACGCGCTCGCGCAGGAGTGAGCCGCGGGGGGCCGGGGGGCGGGGGCGCCCGGGGCCCCGTGAGACTGCCGGGGGGCCCCCCCCCCCCCCGCCCCGCCCCCCGCCCC
>JANNQE010000832.1:0-19008 GCA_031441625.1 Planctomycetia bacterium | reverse complement strand
GTGAGCGACCGGAGGGTAACTCCTCCAGTCGCTCACGCCCCCGGCTCGCCTTTTTGAACTACACTTCCCCGCCCGCACCCCGAGACGCACCCCGATGCCCCCGCACGCCCGCCCGGTGATGGCCGACTGGGACGCCAACCCCGCCCCCGAAGCGCCGGCCACCCCCGAGTCGCTCAAGGAGTCCGGGCTGACGGCCGCGTTCGTCGCCGACATGATCCTGCGGACCATCTACTTCCGCGGGCCGCAGGTGGGCCGCGACCTGGCCAAGTTCCTGTGCCTGCCGTTCAAGCTCATCCGCGAGCCGTTGCAGTTCCTGAAGAGTGAGAAGTGCGTCCAGGTGGACGGCGGCGACCTGGTGGGCGAGGTGAGCTACCGCTACAGCCTGACCGACCGCGGGCGGAGTCGCGGGACGGACCTGGTGAAGCAGTGCGCCTACGTCGGCCCGGCCCCGGTGCCGCTGGAAGACTACGTGGAGCAGTGCTACCGCCAGACGGTGACGGGGCTGAACTGCTACCCGGAAGTGCTGAAAGCGCCGTTCCGCCACCTGGTCATCCGCGAGGAGTTGTTCAACGCCATCGGCCCGGCCATCATCTCCGGCCGCAGCGTGTTCATCTACGGGCCGCCGGGAAACGGCAAGACGGCCATCGCGCGGGCCATCGGCGAGTACATGAACTCGGCCGGCGGGAGCATCTACATCCCGCACGCCTTCGTGGCCGACGGCAACGTCGTCACCATGTACGACCCGTCCCTGCACACCATCGACGACTCGGCGAACGAGTTCGGGGACGAGGCCGACATGACCGTCCGCCGCCTGCTGAGCGACGGCGCGCAAGACGAGCGGTGGGTGAAGATCCGCCGCCCGGTGATCGTGGTGGGCGGCGAACTGACCCTCGAAATGCTCGACCTGCGGTTCAACCGCGAGGCCAACTTCTATCAGGCCCCCATCCACTTCAAGGCGAACGGCGGGGTGTTCCTGATCGACGACTTCGGCCGGCAGATCGTGTCGCCGAAAGACCTGCTGAACCGCTGGATTCTGCCCCTCGAAGACCGGCACGACTTCCTCACCGTGGCCACCGGCAAGAAGTTCCAGGTGCCGTTCGAGCAGCTCATCATCTTCAGCACGAACCTGGACCCGAAGGCGCTCGTGGACGACGCTTTCCTGCGGCGGATCCGGCACAAGGTGGCCATCCTGGCCCCGGCGCGGGACGTGTACGAGAAGATCTTCGCGTCGGTCTGCAAGCGGCTCGACATGAACTTTAATGTGGACGCCGTGGATTACCTGTACGAGAGGTACTACAACCGCGGTCGCGTGCCGCGGGCGTCGGACTGTCGGGATTTGTTGGAAACGGTCCAGTCCATTTGTCGATACAGACGGCAACCTGTGACTCTGACGAAAGACCTGATGGCCGAGGCCGCCGCCAGCTTCATCGCCGAGTTCGTGTGAAGCGGGTGGCGGCGGGATCACGGGCAGGACGCCCGTGCCACTACATACGGAGCGACCCATGGACGGGCGGCTGCGACTCTGGCTGACCGGCGGGCTGGTGGCCGTCACCCTCCCGGCCGTCGGGTGCAAACTGTTCGAGACGAACACCACCCCACCCGGCAACCCCGACCTGCCTGCGGCCCCCGGCATGCAACAGACGGGCGGCCTTATGCAAGCCGGCTGGCGACAGCCCAAGCCGGCCGCCAACTTCCGCCCGACCGAGGCGCCGACCGCCCCGCCGCAGGCGCGGAAAAAGGGTCAGGCGTTCAAGCCCGAGACGGACATCGCCATCGCCAACGTGGAACTGGAAGCGGCGTTCGACGAGTCCCGCTCGGGCACCGACCGCGACCGCATCCTGGACGTCGCCCGCCAGCGGTTCCAGCACGCCCTGAGCAAAGACCCGAAGAGCAAGGACGCGCTGCTCGGGCTGGCCAAGCTGTACACGTGGGCGGGCGACCGCGAGCGGGCGGTGGGCATGTACACCGAGGCGGTCAAGCAGCACCCGCGGGATGCCGAAGTGGCGTTCGCCCTCATGCGAACGCACGTGCGGTTCGAGGACTGGGCGGCGGCGTGCAAGGCGGGCGAAATGGCCCTCGCCATCGACCCCGAGAACCGCACCTTCCGCAAGGCCTACGGGAGCGTGCTGGCGCGGGCCGAGCGGTGGGACGAGTCGTTCGAGAGCCTGATGAAGGTGATGAGCGAGAGCGACGCCCGCACCTACCTGGGGCGGATGCTGATCGACACCGGCCGCCTGCCCGAAGGCCAGGAGCAGATTCAGATCGCCGTTCAGAAGGACCCGCGGAACGAGACCGCCCAGCGGGTGCTCACCGAGTTGACCGAGTACCAGCAACTGCAACAGACCGGCGGCACGAAGTAGGTGCCGCACTTAGGGTGGCCGACTCTCTCCGAGAGTCGGAATCGGCACCCGCTCTCGGAGAGAGCGGGCCACCCGACCGACCCAACCCGCACGCGGCGGCGCGACCCCACGCGACACGGGCGTCGCGCCGCCGCTTTTCGCTTTCCGCCCGCCCGCCGGATGCGATACCATAACAGCACCGCCCGAGGTGCCCCCAGATGTGTCGCGTCGCCGTGCCGCTGCTCCTACTCCTGCTGGGTCCGGTCGTCTCGGCCGCCCCGGTGCCGAAGAGCCTGAAGGCCAAGGCCGCCTCGCCCGACGGCACCTGGAAGCTGGTCGAGTTCTGGTCGACCGGGAACAAGGGGAACACCCAGGGCATGACCGCCGTGTGGGTGCTCGACGGGGAGTCCTTCTACGTCGGGCCGAAGAACGAGAGCAACTTCTGGCAACTGACCACACCCGACCCGGCCAAGCCGACCGCCCGCCGATTCGCCAACGGCCGCAACAACAGCAGCACCTACCCGGCCATGGTGGAGGTGGAGGGCGACACCCTGAAGTTCTGCTATGGGACGGATTCGTCCGCCGAGATCGCCGGTTGTGCCCCCGCCAAGAACGTCTATTATTACGTGTTCACCCGCCTGAGTGCCGACGAACCGGCCGCTAACCCGCCCAAGTGACCCTCTCCCCCCGGTGACCTCATGTTCCGATCCGCCGCCGTCGCCGCCGTGCTTCTCGCTTCCGTCGCCGTCGCTGTCGCCGCCCCGGTGCCCAAAGACCTGAAGAAGAAGGACGTGAAAATCGACGGCACGTGGGAGGTGGTGGAGTGGCACTCGCACGGGACCAAGGTGAACGGCACGCTCGCCATGAAGTGGGTGATCGACGGGCAGACCCTGAGCATCGAGCGGACCAACCCCAAGTTGGGCGGGGCGATCGCCCGCCCGGCCGGCGTGTCTTACACGCTGGTGAAGCCGGACGGCGGGGCCGCCAACGCCCTCGACTACACCATCAACTACACCAACGGCCTCAACCCCAGCCGGGCGATGCCGGGCGTGTTCGAGTTGGACGGTGACTCGCTCAAGTTCTGCTACACGAGCGCGGCCAACGGCGAGCGGCCGGCGAAGTGCGAGCCGGCCCAGGGCAACATCATGTACGTGTTCAAGCGGGTGGACGCGAAGTGAGTGCCGCGGGCGCGTCGGCCCCCCGACGTGCCCGCGGCGGCTGTCTGGTCACCCCAGTTCCTTGATCGGTTCGCCGCCGTCTTCGACCAAATGCTGCGGGCGGCCTTCCAGGTCGGCCACGGTCGCCCGCCCGGCGTCGATGCCCAGGTTCTTGTAGATCGTGGCGTACAACTCGCCGAACGTGACCGGCCGCGACACCGCCTCGCCGGCGATGCGGTCGGTCGCCCCGATCACCTGCCCGGTGGTCATGCCCCCGCCGGCCAGCAGCACGCAGTTCACGTTCGGCCAGTGGTCCCGCCCCACCTGCGCGCTGATCTTCGGCGTCCGCCCGAACTCGCCCATCACCACCACCGTGCAGTCGTCGCTCAGCCCGCGGTCGTGCAGGTCGTCCACCAGCGCGGTCACGCACTGGTCGAAGATCGGGAAGTCTTCCTTCTCGCGGGTGAAGATGCTGTTGTCCTTCCGCCCCTCGGCGTTCGTGCCGCCGTGCCAGTCCCACTTGCTGTAGTTCAGTGTGACGACCCGCGCGCCGGCCTCGATCAGCCGGCGGGCCATGAGTAGGCTCTGCGGCACCCGCGGGGCGCCGTTACTGTCGATCATCACGGTCGAGTCGCCGGTGCCGTACCGGGCCACCGTCCGCGGGTCTTCCTTCGACAGGTCGAGCGCTTCGGCCAACTTGGACGAGGTGAGCAGGCCGAACGCCTGCTCGTTGAACGAGTCCATCGCCTTCATCGACCCGCCGGAATCGACGTCGCGGCGGAGGTCGTCGAACGACTTGAGTAGCGTCTTTCGGTCGGCAAGTTGTCTGACGCTGACGCCGCGGAGGGTCATGTCGTTGCGGGCGGGGCCGGTCGGCCGGAAGGGGGCGAGCGACGCCCCGAGGAAGCCCGTCCCCGGCTCGTTGTACGGCCCGTGCGTGCACTGGTAGCACAGGCTGACGTAGGGCGGCACGGCCGGGTCGGACGGCCCCTGCACCTTCGCCACCACGCTGCCGAGTTGCGGCCACCCGCCGCTCGGCGTCAGCTTCTTCGGGTTCCGCCCGTTGAACACCTGGATGGCGTCGTGGTCGGCCTGGTTGCCCACGAGCGAGCGGATGACGGCGAACCTGTCCATCCGCTTGGCGATCTTCGGGAACGCCTCGCCGATCTTGATGCCGGTCACGGCGGTCGCAATCGGCCGCCACGGGCCGGCAATCTCGGCCGGGGCGTCCGGCTTCAGGTCGAACATGTCCTGGTGCGGCGGCCCGCCGACGAGGTAGATGAAGATGACCGACTTGTTCGACGAGCGGGTGCCCGACTTCGCCTCGGCGCGGAGCAACTGCGGCAGGCACAGTCCGCCCGCGCCGAGCGCGCCGATCTGCAAGAAGTTACGACGGGAGGGGCGCATGGACCGCACTCGGGAACGTGGGGAGTCGGCAGGACTCTACATGTACCCGAAGCGGTGGGCCGGGGCAAGCGAATTGGCGGGCCGGTGCGGGCAACGCCGGGAAACGGGAAGGGGCAGATGGGTCGGGTGGGTCCAGCGAGCGCCCCGCTCGCGCCGACCCACCCGACATCAACTCGATCTCTGAGACGCCCTGCGGGGCCGTACAACACCTCCATGCCAGCCCCCATCGTGCTCATCAACGCCGTCGGACTGTCGCCGCGGTTGCTCGCCCACGCCCCGCGGTTGTCCGCCGTCGCCCAGCAGGGGTGGGTGGCCGACATGCCCGAGGTGCTGCCGGCCGTCACCTGCACCGCCCAGGCCACCCTGCTCACCGGCCGATTGCCGAACACACACGGCGTCGTCGCCAACGGCTGGCTCTTTCACGACACGAACGAAGTCCGCTTCTGGCAGCAGTGCAACCGCCTCGTCCGCGCCGAACCGCTGTACGAGACCGCCCGCCACTTGGCTGTTCAGAAGGGCCGCGACTTCCGCTGTGCCAAGCTGTTCTGGTGGTTCAACCAGGGGGCGGCGGTCGAATTCAGCGTGACGCCGAAGCCGTGGTACGCGGCCAACGGCGACAAGGCGTTCGACGTGAGCGGCACCCCCGACGGCCTGTGCGAGAAGCTGAAGAAGGAACTCGGCCCGTTCCCGTTCCCCGCCTTCTGGGGGCCGATGGCCGGCTTGCCGAGTACCGCGTGGATCGCCAAGAGCGCCGCCGCCGTCCTCCGCGATTCCATTCCCGACCTGACGCTCGTGTACCTGCCGCACCTGGACTACGAGCCGCAGCGCCGCGGGCCGGGCGGGTGCGACATGGCCAAACACGTGAAGGAACTCGACGACGCCTGCGAGCCGTTACTGGACATGGCCGCGAAGCTCGGGGCGAAGGTCTGGGTGTGCAGCGAGTACGCCCACTGCGACGTGGACACGGTGATCTGCCCGAACCGCGAGTTGCAAAAACGCGGGCTGGCGAGCGTCCGCCGCGGGCCGTTCGGCGACACGCTCGACCTGTACGCCAGCCGGGCGTTCGCCGTGTGCGATCACCAAATGGCGCACGTCTATGTGCGGCACCTGACCGACATCCCGCGTGTGAAGGAGGTGCTGAACGGGCTGCCCGGCGTGGCCGAGGTGTTGAGCGGGAGCGAGCGCGAGAAGTACCACCTGAACCACGAGCGGAGCGGCGACGTGATCGCGCTGAGCACCCCGCGGGCGTGGTTCGCCTACCCGTTCTGGGAGGACGACGGGCACGCCCCGGACTACGCCCGCGCGGTGGCCATCCACCACAAGCCGGGCTTCGACCCGTGCGAGCTCTTCTTCGACCCGAAGCTGTTCGCACCGAAACTGCACGCCGCCCGCCGGCTGATCCAGAAGAAGCTCGGCTTCCGCACCACGTTCGACGTGGTGCCGCTGGACGCCAGCATTGTGAAGGGCAGCCACGGCCTCGCCGCCGCCGACGCGCGCGACCGCCCGATTCTCATCGGCCACGGCGCGAACCCCGGCACCACCGTGCCGATGACGCGGGTGAAGGAACTGCTTTTGCAAGAGTTGGATCTAGCGTAGGCGCCTGTCGGGGAGGTCAGAAGCCAACCCACTTCACCCGCTCGATGAACACTTTGCCTTCGTCATCGTCGATGGCGAAGAACACGCAAAGTGGTCGCTCGAACAGGATTCGCTCGCCGGCCTCTCGCCCCTCGCCGGCGTTGTGTGGGTCGCGGCGGAGTTTGTTTTCGATCGTCCGCCCGGCTCGAAGCATTTGCTGCTTGTCAGCGGCGCGGAAGAGCATTCCGAGTAACGCTCGATCCGCCTCCGGCTGCCAGGATACGGTGCAGTTCACAGCAGCCCGGCCTCCTTGAGAATCTCATCGAGCGTCCGACCGGGATCGTTCTTCTTCCGCGCCTCCCGCGCCTGCCGCACCTCCTCGTCGGTGAACGGCCAGTACCGCCCGCACGGCTCCGCCGGCTCGAAGTAGCCCACCGGCTGCCCGTTCTCGTCGCACAGCTCCACCCGCCCGCTCGCCCCGGCGAGCAGCGCCTTCAGTTCCGGCGTCAGCGTGATCTTGCTCATGACGTGATCCTCCTGTGAGAAGTGTACCGCACCGGGGCGGGCGGTCGGAAGACCACACGCCCCGGCGCATGCGACTCACCCCTTCAGCATGTCGTCGTGCCGCATGCCGCTCGGCGGCAGGTCGGCCTTGCGGCAGTTGGCCAGCGCCGCCTTCGCCCCGGCCAGTTGGTCGGCGTCGTTGTCCTCCCACTCGATGCTCACCGCCCCGTCGAACCCGACGCGGTTCAGCTCGATGAAGATCTCTTCCAGGCTGTTCGCGTCCCGCATGGTGCCGGCGGTCACGAACTTCCACCCGTTCGTCCAGTGGCCCATCGACCGGTGCCCGCCGAGCCGCCCGCCGCGGCAGTGCTCCTTCTCCACCTGCACACCCTTCACGTGCGCGCAGTGGATGTACGGGGCGAACTCGCGGATGAACTGAATGACCGACACGTTCTGCCACTCCATGTGCGAGCCGTCCAGGTTGAACCCGACCACGCCTTCGTAGCCCGCCTTCACCATGTGGGTGATGTAATCGGCGGCGCTCTCCAGGTCGCCCATCGCCCGCTCGCTCGGGTGGCACTCCAGGTCGTAGGTGATTCCGTACTTCTTGCACTCGTCCCAGATCGGCCCGAACCGCTCCACCAGCAGTTGCAGGCTCACGTCCCGCACGTCTTCGATCTTGTGTCCGTCTATCGAATCCGGCAGCGGCGGGAACAGGAACCAGTGGTTCCAGCAGCCGGCGGGGCTGCCCACGAACCCCGGCAGCGCCACCTTGCGGTCCTGAATCTTGCTCAGGTGTCCGGCCAGCCGCACGCTCGCCATCAGATCCTTCGCGGCTTCCTCGTGAACCAGCTTGGCCACGTCGGGCGGCACGAAGTACGGGTCAGTCCGCAACGGGGTGTTGCCGGCGTTGCGCCACGCCGAGTACGCCTGACGCGCCGCCCCCTTCGGGTTGCAGAAGTTCAGACTCTTCGCGCTCGGCTCGTCGCCCAGCACTTGCCCTTGCAGGTGAACGGCGACGGTAAAGATTTCCAGCCCGTGCCCCTTCGCCTCCCGCACCATCAGGTCGGCCATCGCCTTCGCCCCGGCGTCGGTGTCGGCATCCCGCAGGTTCAGTTCCCAGCTCGCGGCCTCGTACCCGTCGAACCCGGCATCGGAGATGAACTTGATCCACTGGGCGTGCGGGATGTTGCCGAACTGCCCCCGCACCAGGCCGATCTGGTGGAAGCTGCCCTTGCCGTTCTTGTGCGTGTCGGTCTGCTTGAAGCCCATGTGCTGGGTCTCCCGGAAGAGGTCTGCGGACGGTGTTCGCGTTTTACTAGGGTTGGTCGCTCTCGCCGAGAGCGACGGGATAATCGGCATCGAACGGCAGACTTTGCCGGTTGCGCCGGCGGGCGGGCGGGGTGATCGCGCGGATGGCGGCCGGTTTACCTTCAGTCGGGCACCGCTGCCGCGAACAATATTGGTTTGACCTGCTCGGAGTCCGCGTCATGCCCGACCCCCGCGGCACGAAGTACCGCTTTCGCTTGGATGCCGTCGCCCTGTTGCTAATCCTTGTCGGCGGCGTGCTCACCTACACCCTGGCCACCTACCGCCCGCTCACCGGCCAGCCGAACGTCGTCGGCCCCGCAAGCGACCAGTTCGCCGCACTGCTCACCGACGCCATCGGCTTCGGCGTGGTCACGTTCGCGGTCGGCTGGTTCGTGTGGGTCGGGTTGTACATCGCCAAGCGGGGCTGGCTGCGACTCACCGTTCGCGGTCTGGGTTGGTTGCTCCTCACGTTCGTGTCGGCGGTGGCGGGCGACCTGTTCGCGGTGCAGTCCGGCGTGGGGCCGGTGTCGGCGTACGGCCCCGGTGGGGCACTCGGGGCGTGGGCCCGGTTCCTCCTCACCGATCACCTCGCCGCCCCGCTGCCGGTCATTATCGTGGCGGTCGCCACCGTCGCCGGGTTGCTGCTGACGATGGACGGCGTGCTGCGAGCCATCGCCCGCGGGCTGTGGTACGGCGTGAAGAAGTTCGCGTTCGGTGCCCGGTGGGTGAACGGCCGCGTCGGGGCGGTGGGCGACCGCGTGCTGACCGGGCTGGCCGAGGGGATGAAGGCGAAGGCCACCGCTGACAGCCCGGTGTCACTGCTCCCGGCCCCGGAGCCGACCCCGGCCACCCCGATGACGGCCGACATCCCCATCACCCGGCACACCGACATCCCGACCGAACTCGTGCCCGTCGAGCCGCCCCCCGCACCGATGCCGGAACCGGACCCCGATCCGATTCCGTTCACCCGCGGGCCGACACCTGTTGAACCGCCGCCGTTGCGGATCGTGACCGATGAGGACTTCGACGACGACGACGTTTCCCATGACACCCCGTTGTCACCACCCCCGCCGCCGCCCAGCTACGAGTTGCCGTCCCTCACCCTGCTGGCCGACCCCGACCCGTACCCGACCGAGGACCGCGAGCAGAAGCTCCGCGACCGCGCCGCCCTGCTGGAGAAGACCTTCACCGACTTCGGGCTGAACATCAAGGTGGTCGGCATCCACACCGGGCCGGTCATCACGCAGTACGAAGTGGCACTGGAAACCGGCCTGCGACTGAGCAAAGTGACGGGCCTCTCCGACGACCTGGCACTGAACATGGGCGTGTCCAGTGTGCGGATCGTCGCCCCGCTGCCGAACCGCACGACGGTCGGAATTGAAGTGCCCAACGACCACCGCCAGACGGTGCGGCTGAAGGAGATCATTCAGGCGACGACCGCGAAGGCGGCCAAGTTCAAGCTGCCGATCTTCCTGGGCAAGGACGTGGAGGGCCGCCCGCTGGTGTACGACATGGCCGCCATGCCGCACCTGCTCATCGCCGGCCGCACCGGCACGGGCAAATCCGTTTGCCTGAACGCCATCATTCACAGCTTCCTGCTCACCCGCTCTCCGGACGACTGCCGGCTGATCCTCATCGACCCGAAGAAGGTGGAGTTCAGCGACTACGCCCGCATCCCGCACCTGATGCACCCGGTGGTGACGGACGACCGCAAGGCCGAAGCCATCCTGGCGTGGGCGGTGGACAAGATGGAAGAGCGGTACGAACTGATGCGGCGGGCGCGTGTCCGCAACATTGCGGGTTACAACGAACTCGGCGCGGAAGAGATTTTGAAACGTGTACAACCCGAAACCACCGAGGAGCGCAACGCCCTGCCGTGGCGGTTGCCGTACATCGTGCTCGTCATTGACGAGGTGGGCGACCTGCTGATGGTGATGAAGAAGGAGGTGGAGTCGCACATCATTCGGCTCGCGCAGAAGAGCCGGGCGTCGGGGATTCACTTGATCCTTGCCACCCAGAAGCCGACCGTGGACGTGATTACCGGGCTGATCAAATCCAACCTGCCGGCCCGCATCTGCTTCCAGGTGGCGAGCCGGGCGGACAGTGCCGTGGTGCTGGACGAGAAGGGGGCCGAGAAGTTGCTCGGCATGGGCGACATGCTCTTCCTCCAACCCGGCACCAGCACCATCATCCGCGGGCAGGGTGCTTACGTGGACGACAAGGAGATCGAGCGCGTGACGGGCGAGCTGAGCCAGTACGAGCCGAACTTCGAGGCCGAACTGCTGAACCTGAAGGCGACCACCGCGTCGGGTGGAGATTTGTCGGCCCAACTCCGCGAGCGCGACCCGATGTACGAGCAGGCCATCGAGATCGTCATCCGCGAGAAGCGGGGGAGTACGAGCCTGTTGCAGCGGGCGCTCGGCATCGGCTACGGCCGCGCCAGCCGGTTGATCGACTTCATGGCCGAGGACGGCATCGTCGGCGGCTTCAACGGCAGCAACGCCCGCGAGGTGATGGTGACCACCGAGGAGTGGGAGGAGAGAAAGCGGGCGTGACGGCGTGCCGAGCGGCATGAGCGGCCGCTTCTTGGCGAACCCCGACCGAAAGGTCGGTGGGTGCAAGCCACCTCCCCCACGCACCCGCGGCCCTTGCGGGCCGGGTTCGCCAAAATCCAGAGGGACACCCCAGGCCGCAACTCGCCGGGCGAACGAACCCCTCCGCCGGCTTCCCACTCCCTAGAATTGCTACATTTCCCGCGGATCACCCCACACCCATGAACGAACTCTTCCAGGCCGCCGGGTACGCGGCCCTGGTGTACCTGCTATTCAACTACGCCGTGTCGTTCGGCAGCGGGCGGCCGCTCACCGACGCCATCAACCCGAACCGCCACTTCCTGCCGGTGGCCGCCGTCGGCCTGTTCGGGTCGGCCTACGGCCTGCTGGTGAAGGGCGTGTACTCGGCCAACGAGCACCTGGAAGCCGGCGCCCCGCGGGTGTCGCAGTTCGACCTGCTCCGCCAACTGGTGAGCGACGAGAAGGCTCGCCCGGAGGTGGTCGGGGCGGTGGCGTTCGTGGTGTTCGGACTGGCCCTGCTGCTGCTCTGGTTCTGGTGCTTCTGGCGGCTGCCCCGCGACCCCCGCACGTTCTCGCAGAACCCCAAAGACATGCGGGCCGAGTACACCCGCGCGCTGAAGCACTACGTGCGGTGGGAGGGCGGGCTGGACTTCGCCATGCTGTGCGAGGTGCGGGCCGGCACGCACACCGTGCTGGCCGAAGGCGCGGCCGACAAGGACATCGCCCGCGGGGTGGTGCGGCTGCCCATGTATGGGTCGGGCGTCATCCAACTCGACCCGGTGAAGATGGCGGCCGAGCAGAAGGACCGCTGGCGGGTGGAGAGCCGCAAGCTGTTCGACCACTTGCCGGAGTTGGAAGAAATGGTGCTGCCGGTGCGGCAGGGGAAGACGGTGGGCGTGTGCGTGGACGTACGGTACGGGGCCTTGTTCGTCGAGATCCTCGACCGCCCGGACGACACCGGCAGCGTGTGGCTGTACCTGTTCGCGTCGAGTCTGAACCAGCACGAGGTGACGACGCAGACCGCCACCAAGCACTTCTCCGGCCTGGTGCAGGCCGTCCGGCACATCCGCGGCGGCCTGAGCAAGGGGTGATCCGAGTGGGGCGAGCGGCGGGCGTCAGCCCGCTGTTGACCGCCCGTGGTGTCACGCTGGCGTTGGAACAGCGGGCTGACGCCCGCCGCTCGCCCTGACCTGTCACCTCACCGGCGTCAGGGTCACGTCGATCACCTGGTAGTACAGGGTCGTGCGGCCGGTGAACCCGGAGTCGGTGCCGACGAGCAGCCACAGGTTGCCCTGCGCGTCGCTCGTCACTTCGTGGCTGCCCGTCCGCGTGACCGATACGTACTCCCCCGGGTCGGTGTCCGCCCGGCCGTTGGCGATGTCGCCGATGACGGTGGCGTAGCTGCCGCCGTTCCGCTGGTTGCCTTTGTCCACGTTCAGGCGGATGTCGTTCGGCTGGGGCGACACCGTCGTCGGCTTGGTCGCCCCGCCGCCCACCTTCAGGGACACCGACTCGGCCGGCGGCCCGCCCCCGCCGAACAACCCGGCCGGCACCTCCGACCCGAACGTGACGGTGAAGTCGGCCCGGTACGTCGTGTTCGGCGCGACCCCGTTGCCCGCCCCCACGTTCTTCTTCAGGTACATGAACAGGTCGCTCGACAGGTTGTTCCCGGTCAGCATGTACCCGACGGTCTGGCCCAACTCGGCCGGCAGGGGGCGGATGCCGGAATCGAGCGCCATCTGGCTCGGGTTGCTGAGCGTGTTGAAGTCGGAGAACCCGGCCGTCCAGCCGTTGTCCCCGGTGCCGAACGCGGACACCATGCGGATCGGGGCGGTCGTTTGCGGGCGGATCGGGGAGTACGTGGCGGCGATGCTGCTGCCGGCGGTGAACTGGGGGTCGGCGGGCGTCAGGCCGTACTTGAACTGGCTGAACAGTTCCTTCGTGTCGGTCCCGGAGAACGCCTTGATGTGCGGCCCGCCGCCCGGCCCGGCGGCGGCGACGATGTCCGCCACCGTGTTGTTGTCCAGGTCGCTCGCCCCCACCCGCACGCCGCCGCGGAAGGCCGGATCGAAGGCGAAGAAGCTGTGGATCGGCTGCGGACCGCCTTCCAACAGCAGGAGGGTGGCCAGGTGGCCGAGGGTGTACCCGTCGTAGGCGGTCACGTGCGGGCCGCCGCCCGCGCCGGCCCCGGTGATCACGTCGTCGAACCCGTCGCCGGTGGTGTCGCCGGACGCCACGTACACGCCGCCGTGGAAGTCGCCATACGGGTTGATGGTGAAGAACTCCTCCCCGGTGCGGCCGTTGAACCCCTTCACCGTCGCCTTCATGCCCGACCCGGAGCCGACCAGGATGTCGGCGTTCTCGCGGTACACCGGCCCCATGTACGGGTTTTCTTGCAACTCGCCCACGGCCACAGTCGCCCCGCCGGTGAAAGTGGCGTCGAAGGCGAAGAAGCTGCGGACCTCCGCCCCAGTCTTGCCGCTGAACACCTTCACGTGCGGCCCGCCGCCGGCCCCCGCCCCGGTGACGATGTCCATCTGCCCGTCGGCGTCCACGTCCCCGCTCGCCACGCTCACCCCGCCACGGAAGGCGGGGCCGTACGCGAAGAAGGAGTGCAACTCGGTCGGCGGCGGAACGGCGACGAGCGTTGCCGTCTCGGGGTGCGGCAGGTTGCGTACCGAAACGCCGTCGAACACCTTCACGTGCGGGCCGCCGCCGGCCCCGGCCGCCGTAATCACGTCCGTCACGCCGTCCGCGTTCACGTCGGCGACGGCCACGTTCACCCCGCCGGTGAACGCCTCGTCGTAGGCCAGGAACTGCGAGCGAAGGATTCCGTCGGGGAAGTACACCTGCACCACGGGCGGGCTGCGGGGGCCGCCACCGGAGACAACGATCTCGAACGGGATGGCGGGCGAGGTGGGCGTCAGGCGGTCTTCGAGTCGAGAAACGGACAGGTGGGTGGTTTGCGAATCGGCCATGAGTCGTTCACTCCGTGAATGCGTAGCGAGGGGGCGTCCTGCCGCTCGCGGGTTGGTCTACTGTTCAGAATGCCAGCCGCCGCCCGGTTGCTCGCCGAAGTCCGGCTCCCACTCCAGCAGCTCGCGGAGGATCTGCACGCCCGCCGCCGCCCGCCGCGACAGGGTGCCCCGCGGCACGCCGACGATCTCCGCGGCCTCTTGTTGGGTGTACCCGTCCAGGTAGCGGAGCCGCACGGCCTGGCCCAGGTCGGGCGGCAGTTGGTCGAGCGCGACGGCCAGCGACTCGTCCGTCGCGGCGGGGGCCGCCTCCGCCCGCTCGCCCTTCGCCGCCCGCTGCTCGTGCTTCAGCCGCCGCCGCTTCGCCCGGAGGAACGCCAGCGCCGCGTTCCGCGACACCGCCCGCAACCAGCCGGAGAGCGTACCGGGGAACCGCGCCCGCGTCCGCGCCAACTCCAGGAACACGAACTGGCTGACGTCTTGCGCGTCGGCCCGGTTGCCGACGATCCGCAGCACCGTGCGGGTAATGGTCGGCTCGTACCGCCGGGCGAGCGCGGCGAACGCCTCGGCCGACCGCCCCTCACGATGGGCTTCGACCAGCACCGAATCTCGCACCTGCTGCACCGGCACGACGAACAGCGTGGCCGAGCGGGTCGCGGGTAGAGTGCCGCCCGCGTCATTCAACACGACGGTGAGCACTTCCGCACTGCCGCCGAACACCGCCCGCGGGGTGACGGTCGCTTGCGGGGTGTCGACCGCGAGCGTGACCACACCGGCCGCCGACGTGGTGCCCGCGGCGCCGTGGGCGGCCAGCGTGTACGACACGGTGACGGGAGTGTCGGCCGCGGGGCGGGCGGTGATGAGGAAGACCGGGGAATCGGGTGTCAGCCGTTGGCCTGGTGCGAGCTTCAGCGGGACGACCGACACGTTCGCGGAAGGCGTGGCGGGTGGGACGGCCGGTGCCGGCGCGTTGACACCCGCGCCGGTCGCGGGCGTGCTGACGGGCGGGATTGATGCGGGCGGGCGCTCGGGCGGCGAGGGGCGGTAGAGCCGCACCGGCGGCCAAATGGCGACAAAGTTCGAGGTGGTGGGGGGCGAGGCGGTCGGCGAACTCGTCGGCGGGGCGGCAAGGGCGACACCCCAGAGCGAGCCGGCCGACGGTTCGTCGTGTGTGTCGTCGAACCGCGGCAGCCACTCCGCCGGTGGCGCGGCCTCGACCGCGGGGGCAACGTGCTCGTCGGTGGCCACCGACGACGGGCAGTCGCGGGCGGGGAGCGTTTCCAGGCAAATGGACACCGCCAGCCGCGACCGCCGGGGGGCGGGCGGGGTCGGGGCGAACAATCTGGCCCACCACAGGCGGAGCATCATGTGCGGGGTCCAATCATGCGGCACGCGGAGTCTCATCCAGTTGACAGTGCCGCCCCCGCCCGTGTTGCTCGCGCCGCGGCGGTGGAATGTTCTCGCCGCTCACTTCCCGATGCGGTCGTCTTGCGTGGCCCACGCGATGCCGTTCACCACCAGCTTCAGGAAGTTCTCGTCCTCGAAGTCCTTCTGGTGGCCGAGGGACGTGTAGAAGACGCGCTGCTTCACCTTCTTCTCGCCCACCTCGCGATCGCGGGTCCACGTCACCGGCTCGGTCCCGTCCTTCCCGCCGCCGGTCATCAGCACGGTGATGTCCTTCGCCGCCCCCGTGTTGCGATACAGGCTGGCTTCGCTCACCCACACCTTCACCCCCTTCAGGATCGGGTGCTTGTCGCCCTCGGGGGTGGTCTTCAACTCCCACTTGTCGCCGGCCTTGTAGTGGTTCTTGTAGTTGCCGCCGTAGACCTCCGTGTCCATCTCCAGCCACTTCTGAAAACCGTGACTGGCCGTGCGGATACCGATGATGGGCTTGCCGCTCTCGCAGTACGCCTTGACCGCCTTCAACTGGTCGCCGTCTACTGGCAGCCGGCGGGTGAAGAACACGGCCGCGTCGCACTCGGCCAGCTTGTCCAGCTTGCTGAAGTCGGTGTCTTTCTCGGTGAAGAAGAACCGCACGCACTCGACCGGGGACTTCTCCTCCAACCGCTTCTGCAGAATTGGGAGGACCTCGTTCGACTTGTACTCGTCGGCCCCAGAGATCAGGGCGAGTTTGAGCTTCTTCTTGTCGTCCTTCTTCGGCGGGTCGGCGGGCTTCTTCTCGTCACTTCCCAGATACGCGAACAAGTCTCGAATCTCCGGCTCGCTCATGGTGTCGAGCAGCTTGTCGGGCATCAGTGACACCCCGCTAGCACTGACCTTGTCGATCTCCTTGCGGGGCAACATCACCGCTTCGACCTTGCTGTTCGTGTAGGTCGCCAACGTGATCGCGTCGGGAGACTGTGCCGTCACGACCCCGCTGAGCGTGCGGCCGTCGAGCGTGTTCACCACCTGCGTGACGAACTCCGGGCGGATGTACCCCGACGGATCGACGACGCTGGCGAGCAGCGACCCGCGGTTCTTGCGGTCGGCGGTAGTCAGATCGGGGCCGACCTTCCCGCCCTCGCCGAACAACTGGTGGCATGCCCCGCAACTCTTGGTGAAGATCGCCTTGCCCTTCGTCGCATCACCCGCACCCGCTCGACCCAGCATGGTGTTCAACGACGCAATCCGGGCCTGCTTCTCCCCCGCCGTCGCCGACAGTTTGCCGAAGTGTTTCTCTACCAGTGCGGTCAGTTCCTTGTCGTTGAACGCGACCGCCGCACGGGCCTGCTCGACCGACACGTCGGCCTTCGGGAACTTCACGGCGTCGAGTTGCTTGAACAACTCAAGCGATGGCTTCGGCTTGGTGAATGCCGCTTGCACCAACCGCTTCTTCACCGACGCCGACAGCCCTGTGTACTGACCGAACAACCCTGTGAGCGTGTCAGACGCCCCGGCCGATTCCAATCCTCCGACCACGGCCAGCCGCAGGGCCTCCGACTTGGTGGAGGTGAAGAGCTTGGTGAGTTGCGCGAGCAGGTAGGGTTCGGGCAGTCGCACTGCCAGCCCGATCGCCTTCACCCGCTCGGCGTCGGGCTTGGTGTCATCGGCGATGCTTTCGCGCAACAGCTTGTGCGTCGCCGGGTGCCCGGCCTTCGCCAGCACACGCGTCTTCAACTCCTCCTGCTCCGAAGTATCGGGGTACAGCCTCTCCACGAGTCTGCATAACGCGGGCTTCGGCGGGTTGCCTTCGTCGAGTGCCGTTTCCATTCCCTTCAACCCGACCCAGCGGTGACGGTTGATGACGGTGGGGAAGTCATCCAGATATCGCTCGGCTTCAGGAGCCAACTTGGAGTCTCCGAACAACCGCCGCACCAGCCGCTCATACAGCGGGGACGCCGTTTCACGGGCCTTCATCACTTCCGAGATCAACTCCCCCGGATGCAAGTCGAAGTGAGCTTCCATCGCCCACCAGACGAGGTGCATCTGACACGAACCGGAGGTGAAATCCGGGTGGTTGATGAGAGCGGCGAGCAGATGCGTGGCATGATCGCCGGGCATTCGCCGTGCGGCACAGGCGAATTCGGCCAAGACCCGTGGGTGCTTCTCTTTCGTGGCCAGCGCGGCCATCACCTTACCGGAGAGCATTGAGGGGTATTCGCCGACGTACCGCACCGCCCACTCCCGCACCTCGGGTCGTCTGCTGACCAGGGCGGTGGTAAGAACCTTCTCGTCCGTCACGTCGGGTCGGGCGAAAAACATCCAGAAGGCGTCGAGCGAGTTCGCGTCGTCGGCGAACACTTTCGCGCGGAGTCTCGGCACCACCTCGTCAAAATCTTTCCGTGTGACCAGCTCTTGACGTGCCGCACGTCGCCACCAGACATTCGGGTGCCCGAGCAACCCGATCAGTTTGTCAACGGGCATCGCTCGCAGGTCGCGCTTGACGGGGATCAGTTCGCCGACGCCTTGCTGCTTGCCGGTCCACTCGATCTTGTAAACGCGGCCGTTGGTCTTGTCCCAGTTGTCGATGGGGTCGAGGTGGGCGGCGCGCTTGTCGTACCAGTCGGCGACGTACACACACCCGTCCGGGCCGAGTTGTAAATCGACCGGGCGGAACTGGTCGTCGTTGGCGACCAGCAGATCGGTGCCGTGCTCGGCGGTGAAGCTCGCCCCCTTCGGCGTGAGCTTGTGCGTGAACACCGCGTTCGACAGCAGATTGCCGGCGATGTACTGCCCGCGGAACTCTTTGGGGTAGGTGTCGGCGTCGTAGATGATGCCGCCGCAGGTGACGTGCCCGCCCTTGAAGTTCTTGTACGGCACGTGGTCGAAGTACCCGTAGGCGTGCGGGTTGTGCAGCGGGCCGTGCTTGCTGAACCCCTTGACGTAGTACGCCCCCGGCAGTTGATGCAGGCAGGCGAACCCGCCGTAGTTGGTGCCGGTGATGCACTGGCCATTGGCGTCGAAGTCCAGTCCGTAGGTGTTGCCCCCGCCTTCGGAGAACAGCTCGAAGCGTTTCGTTTTCGGGTGGTAGCGCCAGACGCCTTGCTGAAACTCAATGGGCGTCTTGATGATTCCGGAAGGGTCGGTGATCTTCGACGTACTCGTGCTACCCGCCGCACCGTACAGCCAGCCGTCCGGGCCGAATTGCAGGCTGTTGGCGAGGCTGTGCGTGTCGTCCAGGCCGAAGCCCTTCACCAGCACTTCCGGGTCGCCGTCTGGCACGTCGTCGTGGTTCTTGTCCGGGTAGAAGAGCAGGTACGGCGCTTGCAGCACATACACGCCGTCGTTCGCCAGGCAGAAGCCGCTCGCTACGTTCAACCCGGTGAGGAAGTCCTTCGACTTGCGGAACACGCCGTGTTCGTCCGGGTCGTAGCAAATGGTGATCTTGTCGAGTCCCTTCGGCCCCTTCGGCGGCGGGTCGAGCACCCTGTCCCAGGTCGTCCGCAGGTACTGGTCCTGCTTCACCGGCTTCAGCCCTTCGGGGTTGGGGTATTGCAGGTATTGCAGCACCCACAGCCGGCCGGTGCCGTCGAAGCTGATGCTCAGCGGCTGGCGGATCATCGGCTCGGACGCGACACACCGGGCGGTGAAGCCGTCGGGCAGCTTCATCTTCGCCACGGCATCGGCGGGTGCGAGGGGCTGGGCGTGTAGAGGAGACACGAGACACGAGACCAGGGACACGAGACAGGCGAGCACCGGCGAACGGCGCGACGTGAGTCCGCCGGTG
>JANNQE010000831.1:0-1804 GCA_031441625.1 Planctomycetia bacterium | reverse complement strand
GGGGGGAGGTCCGCCCCCCGCGGGGGCGTTTTGTGGGCGCCCGGGGCGGCGGGTTGGGGGGCCCCCCCCCCCCCCCCGGGGGGTGGCGCCCCCGCCCCGGGCGCGCGCGCGCCACCCTACAAATCCCACGGCTGTCGCTCGCGGTTGCGGGCGGCGGCCGCTTGCCCGGCCTCCTTCACGACCTTGACCGCCACGAGCGAGCCGACCACGCCGGCCGCACAGCACCCGAAGATGGTCAGATACCACTGGTTCCGCTCGTCGGCCTTCTGCTTGGCGGCGACCGCCGCCGGGTCGGGGGGAGGGGCACACCCCCCGGTGCGTCAGCCGGCCGCCGCGGGCGCGGGCAGTGCAACGGCCAGGACCACGGCGGACGCCGTGGCGAGGAGCAGACGATTCACGTGAAATCCCCCGGTTGAGGTGGTAGCGGAAGGTTCGCCGGTCGCGGGAGGGGGAATCCGCGGCTGGTGGTAACGTAGCATTCGACGGGCGGTCTGGGGGATTTACGGGCCGATGGGAGGGAATGTTGCACCGAAGTGGAACCGCGACCGTCAGGCCGTGGGGGGCTTCTGCACTCGAGCACCCGCTCCCCGTCGGTCGCGGTTCCACTTCCCCGCTGCCGCCTTGACCACGTGCCCTATCCTGAAGGTATGAGCGCTGCCGTCGTCCGCTGTAATTCATGCGAACAGCCGTCGCGGGTGCCGACCTCCGCCCTCGGGCTGGTCGTCGCCTGCCCGCGGTGTCAGTTCCAGTTCGTCGCCGTCGAACTCACGACGGCCGCCCGCCCGGTGCCACGCCCAAGCCCTCAAGTGGCACGCCCCGCCCCGGTGTTCCCGACCGCCGACATCCCCGTCGTCCACCGCGTGCCGAAGCCCGTGTCTCGCGCCGAACATCCGGACGAAGTCCCGACCGTTCACCCCCCGCAGTCCGGCGGCGGGCCGATCGCGCTCGCCCTGCTGCCGGTCGGCGTGCCGCTGTTGTGGCTGATCCTGTCACTCACCGTCGGGCCGTCGGAGTTCTCGTTCGTCGCGCCGGTGGCAATTGCCCTCGGCACGGTCGGGCTGGGGATGGGGCTGGCGAACATCCGCCGCTGGTCGGTGCCGTTCCGGATGCGGCTCCTGGTGGCCCTGACTGTGCTCGGGTACGGGGCGGCGGCGCTGTTCTACTTCGCGCAAGAGAGCTGGCTGGAGCGGGTGCGAGAGGTGGCGGCCGTCACCGGCCTGACGTGGCGGGAGTACCGCCCGGAGGGGTCGTGGTTCAGCGTGCAGGTGCCCGGCGAGCCGGCCGAGACGCCGAATCCGGTGGGCGACTGGAAGCTGACCGCGCGGCAGTTCGTGGACCCCAAGAAGGCGGTGGACGTGTACGTCGTCGCCTACGGGGACGCGCCGCTGAAGTTGGGCAAGTGGGACGACAAGCCGAGCAAGGAGGCGTGGTTCGTCGCCGCCCGCGACGCGCTCACGGCTTCCTGTGAGGGGCAACTGCTCGACGAGCGAGTGGTGAGCGTGCCGGACTGCGAGGCCCGCGAGTATGAGTACAGCTTGGCCGGCGGCAAGCACCGGGTGGTGCGGGTGGTGCGGAACGACAAGAAGGTGGTGTACCTGGCGGTGGAAGGGCAATACCTGACGTCCGAGCGGACCGACGTGCAGCGGTAATTGCGGTCGTTCAAGATGACGCAACCGAACAAGTGAACCACTGCCGTGTCCGCCGCGACCGCCGGGTACACCACCTTCGTGTCGTTCCGCACCACCCGCACCACCCGGTGCTTGCCGCCGGCCAAGCTGTACTCATACTCGCGGGCCTCGCAGTC